>NZ_MWQY01000009.1 GCF_002087085.1 Marispirochaeta aestuarii
CCCTCCAGAGCTCATCACCCCGTCGCTTCAGCGTGATCGCAGTTATATCACTACAGCCTCTTTATGTCAAGCCGGTTTTTACCGGATTTCCTTGAAAAAGCTGTTGATGATTCCGCTGCAACAGCAGAACCGTATCAGTGTCAGGTTCGAAAAATCTTGAAGAAAATCGACTCTGTTGACTGGTTCTGAAGATGTTCCCTTTTGGCGGGAACGAAGGTAAATATAGTTAAAACCTGTATTATTGTCAAGCACTAATTCAGGCTCTTTTTGAAACTGACAGGATAATTCCGGCGGCTTCTGCAAATCCCTCTCCATGTGATTTGTTGGTAACAAAGGAGGGCGGGTTTTTCATCAGGGTCAGGAAAGGTTCAATATTCCTGACCCCGCAGGCCAGAGGAAAAAATGAGAACATTGGCTCATCATTGGGAGAATCTCCGCAAAAAAAGACACGTTCCTTCTGATCCTGCTCCGTCAATTTGTAATGAGTAGCCAGCAGCTCCCTGGCCATATCCAGCTTGCTGTAGTCGCCGAACCAGGTGTTCACGTGAATGGAGCTGATTTTTGCTGTCGCACCCTTCGATTCACACAACTCCTTTATCCTGACCGCCGTCTCCATGCCGAAGCGTGGAGGATCCTCCGCAAAATCCAGGGCCAGGTCGAACCAGCGAAAAGACTGGTCTCTTGCCACCTTAAGGCCGGGAATCTCTTCCAGAACAAAATCACGGATATCCTTCAGCCTTTTTTGTACATCATCCCCGGCTACCGACCTGTGCATGATCAAATCATATCCGAATTGAGTCCGAAGCATGACAAAGGCACCGTTCTCTCCAACCACCGCATCCACAGGCCATTGCCTGATGATCATATCACACCAGCCGGCGGGTCTTCCGGTAACCGGAACAATCCTTAACCCGGCACGGTACAGGGACCACAGGGCTTCGTAAGCCTGGGGCAGCAGAAAACCGTCCCGGGTTAGGGTGTCGTCAATATCGCAGAGTATAAAGTCTATCCGGGAGGCGCTGCTCTCCGGAAGGGCCTGTATCGACTGCACCCCTTACTCCTGAAAGGAATCCCGCAATACCGGCACAGCAGCCTTTAAATAGGTAATAAAGGAAGCTACCGATGCCACCGCAGCCATAATGAATACCGCCAGGGTAACCCTTTCAAACAGATGCAGGTAGGATGAGAACAGGTTCAGCCTGAAGGCGGAAACAGTCACCAGACCCAGAACTCCGGCAATCGCGTATGTAACGGCCTTGAGTTTTCCCCAGACACTGGCTGCCATGGCAACACCTTTTCGAATAAGCACCATTCGCAAAAAAGTAATGGAGAACTCCCTGTAGAGCAGTACAGCGAGGATTACCACCGGCATGATTCCCGCAGCGGTAAAACAGATAAAATAGGTTATGCGGCTCAGAACATCCGCAAAAGGGTCCAATACCTTTCCCAGGTCCGAAACCAGGTTGTACTTTCGCGCGATATAACCGTCCAGAACATCGGAGCTCTCAATCAGCAGGTAAAGCAGCCAGACAATAATAGTGCCGGGAAGCGTCATTGCACTGATCCAGTCGGGTGCAAGAAAAAAAAGCAGGAAAAGCGGTGTAATTACAATCCGCAAAACAGTCAGTTTATTCGGCAGGTTCATACCGAAACCCTATAGCGCGGAGATTGCCTTGTCAATAAGAGCGGCATGAGACTTCCGTTTAAATCAGAGGAAGAAAATGAAGGATCTTACACTGCATGAAAATCAAATTCCTGCAACAACGCAATGTATCGTTTATTTCTCGCAAATCGATAAAGGACCTTGTAGCCCTGGGAGACCTTCTTTCGCAGAATCGACCGCAATGCGCGGTCCATTTCACGGGCCGATTCATAGAGATAGACCTTCTCTCTTCCTGCGTTCGGCTCCCTGCCCCACACTACTGTGAGAGCATATTCGGTAAAAAGGTTTCCCTGGCGATCATGAACCGAGTAGTACCAGAAACTCCCTTTTGCATCTTCTTTAAAAAAGGTAATTATCATGCAGTCCAAGTATCGGACTATTTTGCAGGAAATAATAGGGGGCTTGTCCGCTTTTTTTCAGTATCCTTCTTCTGAATGGAAAAAGACGGAATCTATGGTATAGGATTGAAGTAGATGGATATTGAAAAAACCCTTTGAGAGGTTCGCTCTGTGCCAGATGCCCAGGTCTCCCATCAAGTGAGAGAGAACCTCTGACAGGTCTAAAACAGGCCTGTCTTCCTGAAACTCAGAAAGAGAGACCTCCTCGCCCGCTTCGGTTACAAGGCCTCTCGCATACAGATACTCCCGCCGGGGCCATGGTACATACGGAGTCAGGCTGATCGATTCTCCCTCAATGGAAAAACTTTCTCCTTCAATTTCGATCAGTTGCGCCTTACCCCGATGACTCAGTTCCAGCACGCTTCCGGTATCGGTAAACCTGAGAACCGAGATCCGCAGGGGATACTCATGCACAGGTATTCCCGGTTCATTCTGTATCTGAAGGTATACCAGCAGATAAAGAGCTCCGAAAACCAGCAGAACCGGAGGAAATGATGCAAAAGGAAAACGTCCGATGAGAAATCCGATTACAGCAGCACCGGTAAAGGGCAGCAGGAGAAGAACAGGAGCGGAAAGAAAATCCGGCGATACAACTATTCCTGAGCTGAAGGCCGTCAGTGCTACACTGAGAAAAAGAGCGAAACCGGTACCGCCGCTTTTGTCTTTAGAGAGTCTTTTAAAAAGGTACCCCAGGGAACAGCCCGCCGCCAGGCCTGAAAGATAGACCCAGAAAAAGGGGTTCCTCAGCAATTCCACCTCTGGTCCTCCAGATCTGAATCAGAATCCGTAAATCCCCCGATACTTGTTCTCCAGATAGTCCTGAAGAAAATCAGGCTTCAAGTCTTCTCCGCTTACTTCCCTGCACAGTTCCCCGGCAGTTTTTGATGCGCCATGACGATGTATTGAATCCCGGAGCCAGTTTCGAAGAACCGGGAAATCACCGTTCCTGATTAAAGTATCGGTATCATGTACCGTATTCTCAAAGGCGGCCCAGAACTGGGCACCGTACAGATTTCCCAGAGCATAGGTGGGAAAATATCCGATAGCTCCCATGGACCAGTGTATGTCCTGGAGTTCTCCCTCTGCACTTGTCTCCGGTTCTATCCCGAGAAGATCTCTGGAGGCCTCCCGCCAGGCGCCGGTAAGATCATCCACCTTCAAGTCTCCCCTTACCAGGGCCAGTTCGAGCCTGAAACGCAGGATAATATGGAGGCCGTAGGTTACCTCATCCGCATCTATTCGGATATGGGTGGGAGAAACCCTGTTGATTCCCCGATAAAACGTATCCAGCCCGACATCTTTAAACTGGGAGGGAAAATACTCCCTGGCGAGGGGCAGGTAGTGTTCCCAGAAGGCCCGGCTGCGCCCGACCACGTTCTCCCAGGTACGGGACTGGCTTTCATGAATCCCCAGGGACGTTCCGGTGGCCAGGATATTTCCCGTTATTTCTTCATCAAAACCCTGCTCATACAGAGCATGTCCCGTTTCGTGAATAAGACCGAACAGCCCGGTCCCGAAGTATTCCTCCCGAAAGCGGCCGGTTATGCGCACGTCCCGGGCACCCAGGGTTGTGGTAAAGGGATGAGCGGTTTCGTCGATTCGGCCCCCGGAAAAATCAAATCCCAGCTCTTTTACAATCTGACGGGCAAATTTCCGCTGTTTTTCCAGGCTGAAGGACTGATAGAGGAATGCGTCGTCAACCTGGGGTCTTTCTGATATCCGGGAAGCGAGACCCTTTAAAGAGGATTCCAGACCGGAAAAAACCCGGGAGATCTCCGATGTGGTCATCCATGGTTCGTACTCATCCAGGAGCGCATCATAGGGATGATCCTGGTACCCCACGGCCTGGGCCTTCTCCACTACCAGGGAGAGAACTTTTTCCAGATACGGCTTAAAGAGGGCAAAATCGTTTTTTCCCCTCGCCTCAGCCCAGGCAGCCTGCCCCGCACTGGTGGCCCGGGCAATGGCTTCTACAAGGGTCGAGGGAATCCGGATCTGCCGTGTATATGCACGATAGAGCTCCCGCAGATAGGCTCCGTCCCGGGTATCCGCCCCGGCTGAACCCCAGGGTGCGTCATCACTGCAACCGCAGGCTGCAAGAAGTTCTCCAACCCTTGGGGAGGTAAGTTTTTTATGTGCCAGGGATTGCAGCAGAGCCAGCTGTTCTCCCCTCTCCGGCAGGGCCGCCGGGGGAATATAGGTTTCCTGGTCCCAGGCAAGGATCGCCGAGGATTCGTTCAAAAGCTGATACTCCCGGGTCATGCCTTTCAGTTCGCCGATATAATCCCTCATGCCAGGCCCCTAGAGTTCCTTTTTGTCAGAAATAACCGAGTTTGTCCTGGCTATAAAGTCATTAAGGGGTATTCCGTTCTCCTGTTTTCCGCTTCTGAAGCGTACAGATACAGCCCCGGCTTCGGCCTCTTTTTCTCCCAGAATCAGCATGTAGGGAATCTTGTCCTGCTGGGCGTTTCGAATCTTGGCATTCAGCCTGTCATCACTGTCGTCAAGATCGACCCGGAATCCTGCCTCCTTGAGTTGCCTGTAGACAGTGTCGGCATACTCTTCAAAGGCGGCGGCCACGGGGATAACCATAATCTGGGTCGGGGCAAGCCAGACCGGAAAAGCCCCGCCGTAGTGTTCTATCAGTACGCCGAAAAATCGTTCAAGAGATCCCAGCAGGGCACGGTGCACCATGTAGGGACGTTTCTCGGCACCGGACTTGTCGGTGTAGGTCATGTTAAAACGTTCAGGTTCGTTGAAATCGAACTGAACCGTTGAAAGCTGCCAGGAGCGGCCCAGGGCATCCTTGATCTTAAGGTCGATCTTGGGTCCGTAGAAGGCTCCTCCCCCTTCATCCACCTCATACTCCAGCCCCTCTGCTTCAATGGCTTTTCTGAGGGATTCTTCCGCCAGCTTCCACTGATCGGGATCTCCCACGGCCTTCTCGGGCATGGTTGAAAGGTAGGCCTGAATATCCTTGAATCCGAAGGACCTGAGCATATGGAGAGAAAAGCGCAGTACTTCGAGGATTTCGTCCTCCACCTGCTCGGGGGTACAGAAAATATGCGCATCGTCCTGGGTAAATCCACGAACCCGCAAGAGCCCGTGGAGGGTTCCCGACTTTTCATAGCGATAGACCGTTCCCAGCTCCGCCCAGCGGAAGGGCAGCTCCCGGTAGGAGTGCTTGTTGGTCTTGTAGATCATTATATGAAAAGGGCAGTTCATGGGCTTGGCATAATAGTTGGCCTTATCCATGATCATCTCGGGGTACATGCCTTCGGCGTAGAAATCCAGGTGTCCGGAGGTTTCCCAGAGCCAGGATTTACCCACATGGGGGGTAAAGAGGAACTCATAGCCGTTTTTGCGATGCTCGTCCCGCCAGAAATCTTCGATGGCCACCCGGATGCGAGCCCCTTTGGGATGCCAGTACACGAGTCCGGGCCCCGCCTCTTCATGGGTGCTGAAGAGATCCAGTTCCCGTCCGACCTTCCGGTGGTCCCGCTTTTCCAGCTCCTCCAGCTGCTGAAGATAAAGCCTCAGGTCCTTGGGATTGGTCCAGGCGGTTCCATAGATACGCTGCAGCATGGGACGCTTTTCGTCTCCCCTCCAGTAGGCACCTGCAATGGAGAGGAGCTTGAAACTTTGAGGATTCAGCTTCGAGGTGCTCTCCACATGAGGCCCCCGGCACAGGTCGGTAAAATCCCCCTGGCTGTAGATCGAGATCTCCTCGCCCTCCGGCAGTTCGTTGATAAGCTCTACCTTGTAGGGCTGGTCGGCAAATCGCTCCAGGGCGTCCTCCCTGGTTATAACCCTTCTCTCAAAGGAAAGTCCCTTCCTGATGATCTCCTGCATGCGCAGGGTAATATCTTCCAGGTCCTCCTCTTTCAGGGAACGGGGAAGATCAAAATCGTAATAAAAACCGTTCTCTATGGCCGGCCCGATGGCGACCTTTCCGTCCGGAAACATCTGCAGCACCGCCTCGGCCATTACATGGGCCATGGAGTGGCGTATCCGGTGAAGTTTCTCCTCTTTGGCGTCTGCCTTGGATTCTGCCGCTTTGATATCCTCTTTGCTCATTGAAGCACCTCGCTTTATCCTGTTGGTTCTTTTGGGCATCTCTGAAAACTATTCTTTTTCCCACATTCTGCGTCGTCAAGATTTCCCGCGGTCCTCACCACTTGTTATCACAAGAGTTTGCGGGCGCTACAAAACCTTTCCTCCCTGACTATGAAAAAAATACCACGCTTTCAGAGGTTCCCAATATACAAAAAGCCTTCAGGGCTCATCCCACCCACGACCCCTGATACGGTCGTACAGGTAAGGACGAAGGCCTGAAGGCTCTCCGCGGTTCCACCTTACTTCGCCGTTGGCAGTCTATTTTCCTTTTACGGGTACGACTGACGGCGCCCTCAATTCTTCCCTTTTCCCGCTCTTCAGAGCGGAAGGCATCACCCTACGGCGGAAGTTTCTCCGGCACAGCTTAATGGGAGACAGTCTCCGTTCAGCCTGCAGCTCGGAAGGGGTTTTCTCCCCGGACGGAACAGGCGGCTTCCAGCCATCTACCAAACGGCCGCCCTCTCTGGTGATCCGCACCCGAAGATACTCGTCTTCGTCACAGCTTTATATTATTAGATACTAAAAAGAGCCCCCCCTGTCAACCATAAACCGGTGTCCTGCCCCTGTACCCCATGCGAAGACTGATGGATCTGGCAGTTTCCATGACAAGCCGGGCATTACGCTCGGTTACATCAGCCTCCGTATAGGACAGGTCCCAGGAGGTACTTACGGCGGCAATAACCATATTCCGGTAGTCCAGGATGGGGGCGGAGACGCATTTCATCCCCAGCTCCACCTCTTCATTATCGATGGAGTACCCCCTCTCCCGGGAGATATGAATCTCCCGTATCAGGGATTCCACGTCGGTGATGGTATTGTCTGTGAACCGGCTCATGGCAGCGGGGTCGACGATCTCCCGTATCTCGTCATCAGAGCAGCCGGTTAGCAGAGATTTTCCCAGAGCCGTACAATACAGGGGGCGTCGCTGTCCTATAAAACAGTAGTCCCGTATCTCGTTGTGCTTTTCCGTCTTGTCGATATAGACCACCTCACCGTCCTGCTGTATCGCCAGAAAAACCACCTGCCCGGTCTGCTGCATCAGTTTTCGAAGGTAAACCTGAGCCTCGGTCTTAAGCTCGAGACTGTTGAGCAGGCCGCTGCACAGCTCGATAAAGGCGAGCCCCAGACGGTAGACATTCGGAGATTCGCTCTTTTCAATGTAGTTACGGTCCCTGAGCACCTTCAGCAGACGATGCACCGTGCTCTTGGGCAGATCGATCTTTTCGCTGATCTCGGTAAGAGAGAGTCCGCTTTCAAAATGCGACAGCAACTCAAGGATATCAAAGGTACGGTCGATGGATTGTACGCTCATGTTAGGTGTTACTCCTTCCGGGTCTGACAATCAACCCATCAACCATACAACTTTTTGAAATCTTTTTCATCTATCGGGCCAGCCAACCACCGTCGACTGCAATGGTATAGCCCTGAATGTAATCCGAAGCCGGCGACGCCAGAAATACAACCGGTCCCTGCAGGTCTTCCGGAAGCCCCCAGCGTCCCGCGGGTATACGTCCCAGTATTTCCGCACTCCGCTCTTTGTCTGCGCGGAGAGGTGCCGTGTTGTTTGTGGCCATATAACCGGGGGCAAGGGCATTCACATTGATATTGTACTTTGCCCATTCGTTGGCCATCAGACGGGTTATTCCCATAACCCCGCTTTTACTCGCGGTATAGGAAGGAACCCTGATACCTCCCTGAAACGAAAGCATGGATGCAATGTTTATGATCTTGCCGCCCTGTTTCTGTTTGATGAACTGCCGGGCCGCGGCCTGGCTCATGAAAAAGACCGTTTTGACGTTGATGTTCATGACATCATCCCAGTCCTTCTCGCTGAAATTTATCGAGTCCTCCCGCCGTATAATGCCTGCATTGTTGACAAGAATATCGATTCTGCCGAATTCTTTGACCGCCTTCTCAATAATTCCATCTATCGGTTCAATACTCATCAGGTCGGCTTTGATTTCCAGGTATCTCCTTCCTGATTTATCAACAAGAGCGGCGGTCTCCTGGGATTCAACATAATCCACACCTACAATATCAGCCCCTGCGGCTGCCAGCCCCAGGGCCATTCCCTGACCAAGTCCGGTGGATGCACCGGTTACGATTGCAACTTTTCCACTGAGATCAAATGACAGGCTCACCTTTCTTCTCCTTGTTCCTTATTTGAGAGCTTCCATGGCTATATGGTCCATATCCGTGAATGTCTGGTTTTCGCCAACCATGCCCCAGATAAAAGCGTAGCGTCCGGTTCCGACGCCGGAATGGATCGACCAGCTGGGCATTATAAGCGCCTCCTTGTTTTTAACGATAATGTGCCTGGTTTCGGAGGGTTCCCCGATAAAATGGAATACCCGCGTGTTTTCCTCCATACCGAAGTAGAGATACACCTCCATTCGACGATCATGGGTATGGGCGGGCATGGTGTTCCAGATGGAGCCCTCTTTAAGCAGGGTCATCCCCATTACCAGCTGACAGCTCGCCACCACATCGGGATGCACATACTGGTGAATGGTCCGCTCATTCGATTCTTCCCGGGACCCGAGATTGACCTCTTTGGCATCCTTCAGGGTGATTATCCTGGAAGGACATGATTTGTGGGCCGGAGCGCTGTTGATATAAAAATTCGCAGGATTATCGGAGGATCCGCTTTCGAAGCGGACCTCTTTCGTTCCCGCCCCAAGATAGAGCCCGTCCCGGGGGCCGAGCTTATAGGTCGTCTCTTCCGTGACGATTCTGCCCGGTCCCCCGATGTTGATGATCCCCGCCTCCCTTCGCTGGAAAAAGAAATCAGCCCCGAGTTCACTTCCCGCTTCAAGAGAAAGTGCCTCGTTGAGGGGTACCGCACTTCCGGCTATTATTCTGTCCACATGACTGTAGGTAAGGCGGATCTCTCCGGGGGCAAACAGGTCATCGATCAGAAAATGCCTGCGCAGAGCCGATGTATCAAAGGTCTTCCCGTGTTCGGGATGTACTGCATAACGAACATCCATTGTGTTCTCCTTGTAGAGTTATTATTTCATCAATAATTCCGGCAGCCACAGAGTTAACTGGGGAACAAAGCTGATGAGCAAAAGGGTTATCAAATTGGCCGCCAGAAACGGCATTGCACCATAGAAGATTTTTCCGATACGCAGCCCCGATATGGCAGAAGCAACATTGAGACACATTCCCACAGGCGGTGTAACAAGACCGACTGCCAGTCCGGAGATCAGAAGGACCCCGAACTGCACGGGATTCATTCCGAAGCTCTGCACTATGGGCAGCAGTACCGGGGTCAGCAGAAGAATTGCGGGACTCACATCGATGAAGGTCCCTGAAACAAGGATTACCAGGTTTACAGCTATTATGATCCAGACCCCCGGCATATTCAGCTGGCTGATGAACATGGACAACTGCTGGGGTACATGCTCGATGGCAAGAATCCAGATATAGAGCTTTGACAGGGCAATTATTATCATGACATTGGCGCTTGTCATGATGGCATCCTTCATGAGTTTCGGGATTTTTTTGATCTTCAGGGTTCTGAATATTACGGTCCCCACGACAAAGGCATACAGAACACCTATTCCTGCGGATTCGGTGGCGGTGGCGATACCGAAAACCACGGAGCCGATCACAAAAAGGGGCATTATCAGGGCCAGGATCGCCCTGTTAAAGGTCTCGATCTTCTTTTTCTTATCAAGACTGAACTCCTCCCTGGGGAATTTCCTGAAGGAAGAAATTCCAACGGTTATAACCAGCATCAGAATGCCGATCATGAGCCCTGGAAACAGGCTTCCCAGGAAGAGCCGTCCAACGGACTCCTCGGCGGCCAGAGCATACACGACCATCGGCACACTGGGGGGAATAATCATTCCCATGGTGGAGGAGGCAACGGTTATGCCGCTTGCAAATTCAGGAGAGTATCCCTTGTTCTCCATCTCCGGAATAAGAACGGCTCCGATGGATGCGGTATCGGATACTGAAGATCCGGAAATACCGCCGAAAATCATACTGGCCAGAACATTAACCAGTCCCAGACCACCCCTGAGGCGTCCGACAAAGAGCAGGGAAAAATCGATAAGCCTGCGGGTAATACCTCCCTCGTTCATGAGAAAACCCATCAGACAGAAAAGGGGCAGGGCTATCATTGTATAGGAGTTCATCCCCGCGAACAGGCGCTGGGGCAGTATGGCAATCAGTTCCGGATGAATGAGAATAAAATAGAGGAAGGAAGAAATTCCCAGGGAATAGGCTATGGGAACACCGATAACAAGAAGAATCAGCAGGCTGATAAGGAGAACACTCATGCTTCCTCTCCCTTTGCGGAATCATGAAACCGCCATATTTTGTATATATCGTAAGCACAGTACAGTACTGCCAGGGAACAGCCGATGGGGACGCTGATCATCGCCACCCAGGACGGCAGCCTCAGTACCGGAGAAGCCGCGTCGCCGACCTTGGCAATCCAGGGAAAACTCAGGCGTAACAGGACGACATTGATTAACAGAACAAGAAGCAGAGAAAAGGTATCAACCACGGCCCGGGAAAACGGCGGCAGCTGATCGACAAAGTAGGTCACTTTGATATGGCTCCGCTTTCCCAGGGAGACCGCAGCGCCCAGCGCAGTAGTATAGATAAAGAGAAACTCCATGAGCTCATTACCTCCGACTATGGAGGTATTGAAAAGGTATCGCAGGATCACAAGCAGAATTGTCAAAAGCAGAATCAATCCGAAAAAGGCTGTGACAACAGCCTCCAGGAAAGAACTGATCTGTTTTTCAACGGCGGTTATTCCTTTCATAGATATTCAAACCTCGAAAACGAAATCGCTTTGATATGCCGCATCCCCGGACACAGGTCCGGAGATGCAGCGGTTTTGTGATTTACTTATTTGCTATTGCAAGAACTTCGTTGATCTCGTCCCAGGTAAAAAGCCCTTCATCCACATAGCCCTGCCATACCGGCTTGACAGCTTTTACGAAGCCTTCCCGGGCAGCGGAATCGATTTCGTTTACTTCCAGTTTTTCCTGCAGAACCAGGTAATAGTCCTTTTCGGAACTCAGCCACAGTTCGTTGGAATAGTCCATGGTGGCCTCTGCAACGGAATCGAATACTGCTTTCAGATCTTCGGGCAGGGACTTATACCAGTCCGGATTCACATAGAAGGGATCGGGATGCACCTGCCAGTTGACAACTGAGAGATAGCGCTGGGGTTCATAGAACTTCATGTCCACGGTGTTGGAAAAGGGGTTTTCCTGTCCGTCGACCACACCGGTTTTCAGGGCCATATAGGTTTCGGTGTAGGCAACCTGCTGAGGGTTTGCACCAATAGCTTTAAAGGTTTTGATGGTCATATCTATGGGAGGCGTCCTCATCTTGAGGCCGCGAACATCCTCTACAGTTCTGATGGGGCGTTTGCTGTTGGTAATGTTTCTGAATCCTCCGGCTACACCGGTTGCGGGTATATAGAGCCCGTTCTCCATGGCGCTTTCGTTGACTTTGGCTCCAAAATCACTGTTCATAACCTTGAGAACCTGATCGATATTTTCGAACATAAAGGGCAGGGTATAAATCAGATACATGCCGCTGGCCCTCTCAAAAAGTCCGCCCCGGCATCCCTGAATAGTGCCGATTTTTACCTGGTCAAGAACTTCAGCTTCAGTTCCGAGGACGCCGCCGGTATACAGCTCAACCTTTATACGTCCATTACTGGCTTTTTCCAGCTTGTCCTTGAAAAAGAACATGGACTGACTTCGGGGGTGGGAATCTGATTGTGAATTGGAATATTTAAAGACATAGGTTTTTTCAGCAGCAGCGCTTTCACTCTCCTTTTGACCTTCCGCCATCAGTACGACGGAAAACACCAGACTCAGCACACAGACGAACAGAACAATTTTTTTCATCTCTTCTCTCCTTTGGATTTATGTTCCATTATGTGATACATACATTCCACATCGTGGACTTCTCATTATACTATAATGAGACTTAGTGTCAAGAAAAAAAGAGAAAATAACTGAAGTCAGGATTATAAAGAGGAGGTTCCGGTAAGATCAGGAATTATCAGGCACCTGTCTGTAAAGCGATCCTGAGCCCGTCAACCGCGGAACTCATAATGCCTCCGGCAGAACCGCTGCCTTCACCGGCGATATAGAGCCCCGGAATGCCGAGAACTTCTCCTGAATCACTGCGCAGGATTTTCAGAGCGGCGGAACTTGTCGTTTCGAGGCCCAGAATAAGACCGGTATCAAAACCCCTGATCTGCCGGGCAAAGCGGGATATCCCGTCGGAAAGATCCTGCAGAAGCCATTCGGGGTAGAGCTGCCGATAGTCCAGAGGAACTACAGGAAAAGGAAAACTCGATTGCGGCAGAGAGCTGTAGAGCCGGCCCCCGGGGAGTCCCGGCGGAAGGGTCCCGGGAACCTGATATGCCCCAAGATGCTCAAAGGCCCGGGCTTCCAGAGCTTCAAGACTGTCCAGCACCGCCATGGGAGTATCGGCTTTCGGGAAGATTTCCTCAGGCTTAACAGCTGCCAGGACCGCTGCGTTGGACCAGGGGCTGCTGCGCTCATACATGGACACCCCGTTTACGATGTTGAGCCCTTCCCTCCAGGCCGCAGGAACCACAAAACCACCGGGGCACATACAGAAGGTGTAGATTCCCCGTCCCGACTCCGCTTTCGCCGCCAAACGATACTCGGCAGCCTTGAGGCCCGGGACCGACTCCCTCCCCCACTGGGCACGGTTGATCAGTTCCCGGGGATGTTCGATCCTGAAGCCCAGGGAAAAGCCCTTGCTCTGAAACCCGGCGCCCCGGGCATAGAGTCTGCGGAAGAGGGGAAACGCCGAATGCCCCGGGGCCAGAAGGGTGTAATCCGCGGGGAACTCATCAGTATCGGTTCTTACCCCCGAACAGCGGCCCCTGTGCATGAGCAGGTCGACAACACGCTGTCGGAAGCGCACATCCACGCCCCTCTCCAGCAGATCCTGTCGCCCCTGCTGTACCAGGGTAAAGAGATTGTTGCTTCCAATGTGCGGATGAGCCATCCAGAGGATCTCCTCCGGGGCACCGTACTGCACGTAGCGGAGGCGGATATACTCCCGCTCCATGGATATATGTTTGGTACGGCTTGTCAGTTTTCCGTCAGAGAAGGTCCCCGCCCCGCCCTCTCCGAAGGCGTAATTCGATCTGTCCAGAAGGGGTCCGCCCTTCTCAAAGGAGAGGATATCTCCGCGGCGCTCCCGGGCCGGGGGGCCCTGTTCCAGCAGGGTAACGGAGAAACCTGCACGATTCAGAATATCAGCAGCAAAGAACCCGGCGGGGCCGGAGCCCACCACCACGGCCCTTCCCCGCCCCTGACGGCGCGCCACAGGAAGAAGATGCTCCGGGGAGGGAGATACAGGAAGGACACCGGTTGAAATCCGGTATTTCCAGAAGAGCTTCGGCTTCCTGCGGGCGTCCAGGCTCTGCCTGAGGATGCGGTAGGGTCCGGTTCCGAACCTTTGTCGTATTGTACGGTCGAGGTCCTCCCTGGAGGAACCTGCCGGCAGGCTTATCTCTGTTTCCATCGGGCACCCCGCCTAGAGTAAACCGCGCACCAGTCCGGCGACATTTTCCGATTGCTCCGCGTGGACCCAGTGGCTGGCACCTTCAAGGGTCTCAATCCGGAAATCGGGAAAACAGCCCTGAAGGAGAGGCAAATCCTCGTCCAGGATATAATCCGATGCACCGCCCCGAATAAAAAGGACCCTGCCATGGTAGCTTCGGGAGGATTGGGGAAAATCCAGGAGTTTTTCAAGATTATTCTGAATCCCTTCAATGTTGAGCCGCAGGGAAAAGCCGTCATCTTTTTCGGATACCATATTCTTCAGCAGGAAACGGGCGACCGCCGGATTCCCCAGCCTTTTTATCATCCACTGTTCGGCTTCGGAACGCTGTGTAAACTCCCCGAGGGGCAGCTCGGCGAGGGCCCGGACCTCCCGTTCCAGCCGGGGAGGATACCTTTTGGGAGCTATATCCTCAACCACCAGGGCTCGAAGCAGCTCAGGCCGGGAAAGAGCAAGCTCCATGGCTGTCTTGCCGCCGACGGAATGGCCGAACACCATTGCCGGAGCGATTCCGGTCTCTTCGATAAAAGCAGCCAGGTCTGCCGCCATCACCTGGTAGCTCATGTCCGGATCATGAAAGGATTCCCCATGGTTCCGCAGATCCGGCGCGTAGACAGTAAAATCGTCGGAAAGTTTACGGGAAAGCCCGTGAAAGTTCTCCTTTGAGGCAAAAAGTCCGTGGAGAAGGACCAGCGGAACCTGCCCAGTACCAGACTTTTTATATGCAAGGTTCACAAAAAGGCACCCACATTGTCGAGAATAAAGTGGGGACTGTAGGCAAACTCGGCGATTTCATCCCGGGAGGTCACCCCGGACAGAACAAGCAGGGTATCGATTTCCGACTCAATCCCCGCAATGATATCAGTATCCATCCGGTCTCCGATGATTATGGACTCTTCCCTGCGGCATCCCAGCTTTTTCAGGGCGTGGCGCATCATAAGGGGATTGGGCTTACCCACAAAGTAGGCCTTGGAACCCGTGGCGAGCTCAATGGGAGCAATCAGCGAGCCCGTACCTGGTACAATCCCGACCTCCGCCGGTCCCGAAACATCCGGATTTGTACCGATCAGACGCGCCCCGTTAAGTACCAGGTTTATGGCTTTCTGCAGGGTATCAAAGGTATAGGAATGGGATTCACCCACCACTACATAATCCGGGTTGACGTTGTTCATCGAGAAGCCCGCATCATAAAGAGCATTGATAAGTCCCGCCTCACCGATTACAAAGGCACTGCCACCGGGAGACTGGCTTTTTAGAAAAGCGGCGGTAGAGAGGGCGCTGGTATAAAAATGTTCTTCCGAAACATCTATCCCCAGGCGCGCGAGCTTCTGATCGAGCTCCTTGGGTGAGCGTTCTGATGAGTTGGTAAGAAACAGAAACTGCTTTTTCTCCTGTCTCAGCCAGGCGACGAACTCCCTGGCCCCCGGAAGCAGACGGTTTCCGTGGTAAAGAACGCCGTCCATGTCGCATATAAAACCCTGCTTGTTCCGGATCGTCTCTATGTCTCTGGTTGTCACGTTCATTACTTTTCTCCCTGCAGTTCAAGGATACGGTCCGCTGTTTGATGTATGCTTTCATCCGGAGTGGAAGCTCCTGCGCTTATGCCGACGGTCTTCAGCTCTCCCACCTCTGGCGGCACGTCACCGGGCCCTTCAACATGCCATGCGGGAATTCCCGTGGACAGGGCAAGTTCGTAGAGTCTGCGTGTATTGGCGCTGTTTTTTCCGCCGATCACCACGATGCCGTCCACCTCCTGTGCAAGCTGCCGTACCGCTTCCTGCCGTGACCGGGTAGCGGGACAGATGGAAGTCTCAACCCGGCAGTCCTCCACCCTGGAACAGATTATTTCGGCGATCTTCCCGTAGATCTCCTCATCGAAGGTGGTTTGTGCAATCAGGGTTACCTTCGTGTTGAGACTCACACTGCGGGCACCCTGGAGGTCGGCAATAACCTTTGCAGACGCAGGATTGGCAAGAGACCCCGCCACGGCAAGCATTTCACCATGCCCGGCGTCCCCCACCAGAAGGACCTGTCTCCCCTCTGCCTCTGCCTGACGGGCTTTACGGATTGAAAGAGCAACCTTGGGACAGGTTGCATCCACGATCCAGGCTCCCCGTTCTTCCAGGGAACGTCTGACCCCGCCGGGAACCCCATGGGCCCGGATGACGACCCGGTCCCCCCGCTGTGCCTCCGCAGGATCCTTTATGCTGCGGACCCCCCTGGCCTCGTAGGATGCGACCACCTGGGGATTGTGAATAAGAGGGCCGTAAGTGGCCAGAGGCCCCGATTTATCCTTGTCCAGTTCCTTCTCTATCAGAGCGACCGCCCTGCGGACACCCATGCAAAAGCCCATCTCCCGGGCAAAAATTACAGACATATTTCTTCCTTCCGGCTGTACCGGCTATACCGGCTCCTCAGGGTACCTGAAGATCCTGCCGTCGATACTGCGAATATGATACTCACCGTCATGAAGCCCGGCAATAGCTTCAGCCCCAAGACGCACCTTGCCGCCGCCTCCCGGGAGATCCACAGCGTAAGCGGGAAGGGCCAGCCCGGAAACCATTGAACTCAGTTCCCGGAAAATACTGAGCCCCCGGGAAAGGGGAACCCGCAGATGCGAGGTTCCGGGAGCCAGATCTCCCTGAAAAAGATAGTAGGGTTTTACCCCCGCGGCAACAAGTCCACGGAAAAGCTTTGCCAGAATCTCCGGATCATCATTCACACCCTTGAGAAGCACACTCTGGCTCAGCATCGGAATCCCCCGCTTCGCCAGCAGATCGACTGCCGCAAGAAACTCCGGACTGATCTCCGCGGGATGGTTTATATGGATGACCTGCCATACCCTGGGACCGGAGGAGAGAATCCCGGCGAGAGCGGCGGTAATCCGCGACGGAAGAACCACCGGGATACGGCTGGAAAGCCGAAGAGAACGAACACTGCCGGCATTGCCCAGGATCCCGATAATGGAATCAAGCTTCCTGTCCGGCAGCATCAGCGGGTCGCCCCCGGACAGGATCACCTCCCTCACTTCGGGATGGCTTTCGAGATAGTCCTTTACAGCCCGGATCTCTTCGTCCCCCAGTACACCCCGGTTCTCCCCGGTAAAACGACGCCGGAAACAGTACCGGCAGTAAAGGGCGCAGGCATCGGTAAGGAGCACGAGCACCCGGTCCCGGTAACGGTGTATGCAGCGGTGGACGACCTCGTAGGGTTCTTCGTGCAGGGGATCTGGCGTTTCGTAATCCAGGACCGTCCATTCCTCGCCCCGGGGTATGGCCATACGGCGCAGGGCCCCGGAGAGATCCTTTTTCATGAGTTTGAGGTAATGGGGGGTGATACGCAGGGGGAGCCCCGGATTCTCCTTCCCCGACCTGAGCCAGGCCTCTTCTTCGGGGCGGAGGGGGACAGACTCTCTCAGGATCTCAATATTTTCAATAGCCTTAACCGGGGTGTTACCAGAATTTCCCATACCCCCCGGAAGGTACCATGGATTGACCATCCCTTCTACTCCCTGTAGCCTGTTTCCATGAAATGGGCACTGGTTCTTTCAGGGGGCGGCGGCACCGGCCTCTCCCATATAGGAGTACTCAAAGGGCTTGAGGCCCTCAGGCTGAAACCGGACCTGATTGCCGGAACCTCCATCGGGGCTATCATCGGCGGGGCCTATGCCTGCGGGATGGAGGTTGAAGACTTTGAAGAGCTTCTGAGGGATTTCAACATCTTCCATTATCTGGAAGGACGCAGTTTTCAGCTGAACATCGGGGCGGTAACCCGTTTCCTCCAGGCCCAGGAGGCGGTCAACCGCATGCTTATGAGCCGGGGAGCCGACGGGGGTTCAAAAATCCTGAAACTCCTCCACCGCATTACAAACAATGCGACTTTCTCGGATACCCGGATTCCGTTTTACTGTAATGCCGTCGATCTGAGAAGCGGCAGGGAGATCCTGATGCACCGTGGATCGGTGGCAGAGGCGATACGCGCGTCCATGGCTTTTCCCGGGGTATTTACCCCGGTGGAGCGGGACAAGCTGCTGCTCTGCGACGGTGCGGTGGCGGATAACCTGCCGGTCTGGATTCCCCGAAGTCTTGGAATAAAACGGGTCATCGCGGTAAACGTGACCCCCAGACGGACAGCGACAAAGGAGGATATCGCCAACGGCTTCTCCATATTCCTGCGGGCCTTTACCATTGCCTGTTACGGCCAGACCAGGACCCCCAAAGACACACCCTCCCTGGAACTTGTCCCGGGCAATACTGACCGCCCCTTTGATTTTTCATCTCCCGGGGAGTTAATCCGCATAGGTTACGAAACTGTGGTGGAACAGAAAAAGAAGATCCTTGGTATCACCACGCCCTGGTATCGGAGCCTGACCCGGGGATAAAAAAAGCTCCTGCTTCGGAACTGCCTTCCGCTGCAGGAGCTTGTACACAGATGAAACCGAAAACCTATAAGGTTTTCTCCACATACACCTCGAAAATCTGGCTTCCTTCGAAGCTGGAGATGTTCTTCACGTAGGAGAGGAACTTTTCCGCCTCGGCTTTATGTCTGTACGGCCCGATGCGGACCCGGAAATACTCTGTTCCGTTAATATTTCTGGTAAAGATTACCGAGTCAAATTCCTTTTCCTTCAGACTCTCCCTGGCCCGCTCCGCGCTGGACCGCTGGGTGAAGGAACCGGCCTGTATCCAGTATTCCGTTACCCGTACCGTTTTAGGGGGAGCGGGTTTTACAGGAGCCGGAGCTGGCCGGGGGGCCCGTACGACCTCCTGGGGTTCAGGGGCGGGCTTTGTCTCCGGAACCTGAGCCGAAGCTTCCACGCTTCCTGTTTCACCTTTCGTCGGTTCTGCCGACGCGGGTTCCGGCTCTGCGTCTTCCGTTACGCCGATAACAAAGCTCGTTTCCTCCTGTGCCGGTTCCTCAGGCTCGAGGGCGAGAGGCTTATCGCCGTTTTTCAGATGCTCGGTTACATCGAATATGTCTTCATCTACCGCTGCAATACCCTGATCGGCCACAGAACTCTCTGCCGGGGGAACAAATAAGATAAACGCCGCGGCGACAACAACCAGGAAACCCGTTGCCAGGGCGAATACTATCCATAAAAGTTTCTGCTGTTCCATTATCTGTATCTCCGTATCTGCTACAACAGGTCAAGAATACGGCGCTCAAACCTGCGCCGGTTGCCATTGTTAGCTACTCTAGATATATCGACATTTTCGCCGACTTTTTGAGGATACAATTTGCGCTGGGAACGAAGTCTTCGAATGAACCCGCAGGGAGTAAGGGAATCCCGGCGCCGGGCGCGCAGAAAACGCACAGGAAGGGACGCGGTAATCCACAGGACCTTGTCGCAGAAGCTGTGCAGTCCCATGGGAAAAAGCAGCGCCGCGTTTATGACTCCGTCTTTCCCTTCCCGCCTCAGGGAATCCACCCGGCGCCCGACCTCGTCTATCATCCAGGGATGAACAATCGCTTCCAGACGCCTGAGCTGCTCCGCATCGCTGAAAACGATTCTGCCCAGTTCCCTTCGGTCCGTTGTACCAAAGGCTTCTTCAACCTCCCGCGCCATACGCTCTCGAGCGTAATGCCCCAGGGAATCCACATCGATCTCTTCATATCCCCTGCTCCGGAGGATCTCCGCCGCCAGGCTTTTTCCGGCACAGTAAAGACCCGCGACCCCGACGATCCTGCTCAATGGACGGCACCCCAGCTGTCGCCGTCCTCGATGCTCACCTTAAGGGGTACCGAAAGCTCAACAGCCGTCTGCATGGTATGAACGACAAGCTCCGAGACCCTCACGACTTCGTCCTCCGGGGCCTCCAGAATCAGTTCGTCATGGACCTGGAGCAGCAGTTTTGTCCGGTACCCGCCCTCCATCAGGGCCATGTCGAGCTTGATCATGGCTGTCTTTACAATATCCGCCGCTGATCCCTGCACCGGCGTATTCACGGCAATCCGCTCTGCGCCGCTCTTTTCCGTCCTGTTGCGGCTGGTAATTCCCGGAACAAAACGCCGGTGTCCCATGAGGGTCCGCACATAACCGCTTTTCTCGGTCTCGCTGACGGTGGCGTCTATAAACTCCCTCACCTTCGGATACTGGGCAAAATAGGCTTCTATAAAATGTGCGGCATCCGAGCGGGAAATGCGGAGCTCATTGGAAAGCCGGAAAGGGCTCATTCCGTAGATAACCCCGAAGTTGATGGTTTTAGCCACCCGGCGCTGATCCGGACTGACCTCCGCTTCATCCACACCGAAAATCAGAGCCGCGGTCTGGCGGTGGATATCCGTCCCCTTTTCAAAGGCCCTGCTCAGAGTCTCATCCCCCGAAAGATGGGCAAAAACGGCAAGCTCGATCTGAGCATAGTCGGCGCTGATAAAGCGGCACCCCTTGCGAGGAATAAAGGCGCTCCGGATGGCCCTGCCTGCCTCATCCCTGACGGGGATATTCTGCAGGTTGGGGTTCTTGCTGGCCAGACGTCCCGTGGCGGTACCGGTCTGTTGAAAACTGGTATGGATGCGTCCGGTGTGGGGGTTAATCTCCTTTGGAAGGGTATCCACGTAGGTGGACTTGAGCTTTGCCAGCCCCCGGTGCTTCAGAATAAGCTCCGGGACAGGATCCTCCTCGGCGAGCTGTTCAAGAACGGAGGTGTCCGTGGAGTATCCGGTCTTCGTCTTTTTTACAGGATTCAGTTTCCGTTCCTCGAACAGGATCTCCTGCAGCTGCTTGGTGGAGTTGATATTGAACTCCCTGCCGCAGAGGTCCCAAATCTCTTTTTGAATCCCGTCCAGGGCTTTGGCAAGCTCCTTTCCATAGCGTTCCAGGGATTTTCCGTCCAGTCCGATTCCGGCATACTCCATCTCTGCGAGGACCCGGGTCAGCGGCATTTCAAGATCTCGAAAGGTCCGGGCAAGATCTTCCTCCTCGAGCCGGGGTTTCAGGTATTCGTAGAGCCGGAAGGTAATGTCCGCATCCTCCGCGGCATAGGCAGTCGCCTCCTTGAGGGGAACATCCTTGAACTCTTTTCCCTTGGGAACCACATCGTCAAAATGGATGGTCCTGTACTGCAGCAGCCGTTCAGCGAGGGCGTCCATCCCGAAGGTATTGGCGGTGGAATCGAGGAGCCATGCTGCAACCATGGTGTCGAACAGCTTGGCCTGTATATCTTCTATTCCCCAGCGTTTGAGGACCTTGTAATCGTACTTCAGGTTCTGACCGACCCAGGTACAGTCCGGGTTCTTGAGGATCTCCGCGATCATACGCCGAACTCCCTCTTCCTCGAGGGTTTCGGTCCCCTCGCAGATCAGGGGAATATACCAGGCCTGCCCGGCCTCCAGAGCAATGGAGACTCCCACGGGACGGGCCTTCATGGGATCCAGAGAGTCGGTTTCCACATCCAGGGCAAAGAGCTTCGCCTCGAGAAGAGCTTTTTTCAGCCGATCCAGTTCATCCGCAGCAAGCAGGGAAATATATTCTGCATTTTCTCCGGAATAGCTGTCCTCTTTCTTCTCCGCCCGAACCTCCTTTGCCGTCCCCAGCTGTTCGGCAAGACTGCTTGCCCCCTCTCTCAGGAAGAGCCGAATTACCTGCTCCTTATCGTAATCTCCCAGAACGAGCTCTTCTGGGGGAGGAAGCTCCTGAACATCGGTTTTGAGGGTGATCAGCTCCCGGCTTAAAAAAGCGTTCTCCCGCTCCTGCTGCAGTTTCTCCTGCTGCCCGGGACTCAGTTGATCGAGGTTCTCATAGATTCCTTCCAGGCTTCCGAACCTGCGGATCAGGTCCACCGCGCCCTTGGGGCCGATACCCTTTACCCCCGGAACATTGTCCGACTGGTCCCCCACGAGGGAGAGGTAGTCCAGGATCTGTTCCGGGGCAACACCGAATTTTTCGGAAACTTCCTCCGGACCGACTTCGGCATAGCCGCCGCTTTTATCCGGAATCATGGCACTCACGCTCTTTCCCACCAGCTGCATCAGATCCTTGTCTCCGGTAATGATGACGCAGGGCCAGCCTTCCGAAGCTGCCCGGGACGCATAGGTGGCGATGATATCATCAGCCTCCACCCCATCCTGTCTCAGCTGAGGGAATTTCATGGCCTTGAGAATCTCCTCGATTACAGGAACCTGGGCATGGAGATCCTCGGGAGCCTTTTCCCTGGTGGCCTTGTAGGCCGGATATTTTACATGGCGAAAGGTCGGCGTCATGGAATCGAACACCACCGCCAGGGATTCCGGGGAATACTGCTGCATAATGCTCAGGAGGGTACGGAAAAAGCCGAAAACCGCAGAACTGTTCCGCCCCTGGGGATTAAACAGGGGTTTGCGGATAAAGGCAAAATAGGAACGGTAAATAAGGGCGTATCCGTCTACAAGATAGAGTTTTTTTGACATAGAGAGCTCCTCCGTGCGGATCGTGCCGCAGGGCGGTCAGCACGATATATCTAAAAAAGTAGTGTTTTCATCGTACAGGCGCCTGGGACGTGGAGGGAGGGTACCCTTTTCGAGGCGCCCCTGCAAGAGGTTTTTCTTTTGGGAGATCCGGTCCTGAAGCGTCCGCTGCCGGCGTGTTACATCCCGGATCTCCTGTTCCAGTTGTCCATCGGGAAGATTCAGGCCTGTCCAGACCTTTAAAGAGGCTGCAAAGCGCCGGAACAACTCACGCTCCAGTTTCAGGTGTTCGGCGAAAACCGCAGGAAGATCTTTCTCGAGGTCGGCGGACAGAAACGTAAGAACCCGCCGGTATTCCGATGCTGTCTGCAGCACCCGTTCCTTGAGCTCCGCCGCGTACGGGTGATTCTTACCCTGCGATATTGACGCCGCGGTAGCTGCTGGCATTTTCATCCATGGAGGTATTGGCATTGGCGGATATCTGCTGCCAGGCATTGCGTAACTCAGCCATCAGTTTCCGTACCGGTTTAAGGATCTCCGGTTTTTTGCGGATGTTGGCATCCAGAAGCTGCTGGTTAAAGTAGAAGTAGATATTATTCAGGTTCCTGGCTATATCGCCGCCCTTCTCAAAATCCAGGGATACCGTCAGTTCTGTAACCATATCCTGGGCACGGATAATGGCGTTATTGACCCTGTCAAGACGTTTATCTCCCTGCTCCATCAGCTCTATGGCAGTATCTATCTGCCGCAGGGCTTCGTCATAGAGCATTATCACAAGCTTTACGGGACTTGCGGTCTTGATATTGGTCTCTTTGTATGCATTCAGTGGGTTTGCTGAACTCAAAGCACTCCCCCCTCCCTGGTAATTATCAGTTATAGTATCGACGGAGGCAACTGTAATCTTGAGCCGTCCGTCGACCATCCAGGAGGTATCTACCTGGCATGTTCCATCAATTCGCTGACCGGAACCAGTGTATACCCCAAGGATATCAGTTCGTCAATCAAGATATCAAGGGAATTAAAGAGATAATCCTCCCTCTCCGGATGAGTTTTGCCAATCCTCACCGGAATTATTGATCCCGGCTTCTTCTGCCGCAGGATTCTCTCCAGGATATCCGCCGCAGGAGCGTAGAGTTCTGCAAGGCGCCCGGAGCTGCAGGGGGTAATCCAGTCCAGAGGATCGACATCCCTGCCCACATAAGTATAGTTCATCTCCCTGGAGGCTTCAATTATATCGCTGTTTATAAAATAATATGGAGCATGCCACAAAAGGGAGAGCTCATCCCCGGTTATTTTAAAGTAATCGTCCTCATTGCGGGCGAGTCCTCGCTTGATGAACTCCTTGTCCACGTCAAAACGGCTGTCAGTCATATCGAAGTAGGCATAAAACAGAGACCCCACTTCGTGACCGGAGGCGGAAATTTCGCGTACCGCGTCGGGATGCCGGCGCATGAACTCCCCGTTAACAAAAAAGGTTCCCCGGATACCATAGTCCTTAAGGGTATGCAGAACCCGGGTAAGCCCTTCAATAGAGTCTATGGCATTGAAGACAAGAGAGACCTCACGGCGCCGGATCCGGGACCCATGGGTAAAGTTGGTGAAATCGACCGGGTCCTCCCTGTTCGGGAAGACATCGTAGCGCTTTTCAGGATACCGGAAGAGGGTTTCCGTAACCAGACCCCGCAGATCCCGCACCATTACAGTGTTACGATAAGCCCCGCCTGTTCTGTCTTCCACATAAACACGGTAGTTGTCCGTCGCCACATTGACCGGGACCAGTTCGTCATCACCGGCGCTTATCCAGGTATCGCCAACCCGGTCCAGGGAGCTGCCGTCATGGCTAAGAACGCGAATGGCGCCCTCGGGAGAAAAACCGGCGGCATCATGCTGGGAGAGGGAAATGAGAGAGGAACTTCTTTCCTCGAGATCGTACAGTCTGGTTTCATATGCACCGGCTATAATCAGCTGGGAGTCGCTGCGCCACAGAACATGGAGGGGGCGATTATAGCTTACCGACTGGATTATGTTGAAGGAGTAGTAGTTCCGGATTTCAACCCGGTCCGCAAGAATCAGGGAACACATCTCCCCTCTTGGAGAAAGAACCAGGTTCTCCACTCCATCGATATCGACCCGGCTGAAGCGGGTCTCACCCGCCGGGAGATTGAGCCGGAACAGCTGTGACTGATCACTGCCTTTTACCAGGCCATCGGTTAGCAGGGTGACGATATCGCCGGAGGACCAGAGAACCTTCCTGACCATGGAGTTCCGGGGCAGATAAAGATACGGCAGGGTAGTGGCATCCCCTGTACTGATATAGTCATCGGGGGAGAGGGGATACAGGAAGATATTCTGTCCCCCCTTGTTCAGAAGAATCCTGGAACCATCGGGAGATATCCAGAAAGCGTCGAAGACCGGGTCAAACTCAAAGGGAATTTTTCCGGCAATGTGGCCGACTTCAAAAAGACCGGTATAAATGGAACGGGTAAAGAATTCGGGGCTCAAAACCTGATATACAAGGTTTCCCGTAACATAGTACAGATCGCTCTGCCCGGCCCAGCGGATACTGGACAGGCCTCCCTTTCCCAGGGCCCGAAAGCTCTCATCTATAACCCGGTCTCCCATCAGCTGGTCCATGGAAAAATAATAGAGATATCCCCCCTTCTGATACACAAAAAAACGGGAATTCGGGGCCCAGGAGGCGTTGGGACTGTCCAGGACCATCTCCACCGCCGGAGAGATCAGGAACTCCTTTTCCTGGCCCACATGATACAGCATCAGATCCGCATACCCATGGCTTGTCGCAGAAAGATAGAGAAGATAACGGCCGTCCGGGGAAGCACTGAGGGTATTGATCTTGCCCGTCTGTATTTCCGTACCATTTACAAAGGCGTTGAAGGTACTGAGGGGACGCATAGTATTCAGGGAGTCGTCGCTGCGGAACACCCCGAAACGGTTTTGGATCTGCAGTTTCTCTCCTCCGTTTATCAGGGCTGTCTGTTCCGGAAAAAAGGTGAGTTGTCCCATGTTCCCGGAGGAAAGATCGGCCTGAAAAAGGGTGGAATAACTGCCGAAACTCGGAGAAGCGGCATTTGCCTTGAACAGCAGAATGTCATCTGAGGAGAGCCGGAGATCCGAGAAACGTACTTGTCCTGACAAGGGTGCCGTGAGGACCGACAGGATAAGCAGAATAAAGGAATACCTGTACTTCATATCCTTTTCATTGTCGGCATACGCATGCCAAATCGTTACAGCAGTTCCGCCGCCAGTTCCGCCAGGGCGCTGCGCTCCGATTTATCCAGGGTTACATGGCCAAAGAGTGCCTGCCCCTTCAGGGTCTCCACCAGGTAGGTCAGTCCGTTGGAGCTTGAATCCAGGTAGGGACTGTCAATCTGGTAAGGATCCCCCGTCAACACCACCTTGGTCCCCTCCCCGGCCCGGCTGACGATGGTCTTGATCTCATGGGGCGAGAGGTTCTGGGCCTCGTCGATGATGATATACTGATCCGGCAGAGACCTTCCGCGGATATAGGTAAGGGCCTCCAGTTCCAGCAGGTTGTTATTGAGAAGAGAATCCACGCTTTTGATGTTCTGTTTTTTATAAACCGAAAGAATATACTCCAGGTTATCGAAAAGCGGCTGCATCCAGTGGGACAGCTTCTCGTTTTTGGCCCCCGGCAGGTACCCGATGTCTTTTCCCATGGGTATCACCGGCCGGCTTACCAGGACCCGTTTATAGGCATTCTGCTCCAGCACCTGAGAAAGCCCGGCGGCGATGGCAAGCAGGGTTTTACCCGTTCCCGCCTTGCCGACCAGACTTACGAGACGGATTTCCGGGTCCTGCAGCAGTTCAAGGGCCATCCGCTGCTTCTCGTTCAGCGGAACTACACCGCTGACGGCTTCCATCTCACCAAGAATAGCCTGTACCATGCCGTCCCGATACCGGCCGAGAACCCGGGTCTCCGTTTTGGGATGCCCCGCCAGAACAAACTCGTTGGTAAAGAGTTTCTGTTCCAGGGAAACGGCTTCACCCCGCTGCAGCTGGTCGAGAATCTCCACGGAGGTCTCGAGCTCCCGCCATCCCGGGTAGAGTTCCATGATATTGACCTTCTGGCGCTCATAATCCACGGCCTTGAGCCCCAGGGCAGTAGCCTTTACCCTGGCGTTTATGTCCTTGGAAACGAAAAAGACCTTTTTCCCTTCACTCTTCAGGGACATTGCGGTGAGAAGGATTTTATTGTCCACCTTTTCCCGGCTCAGGTCGGCGGGGATTTTACTCGCCTGGGCAAAGGAGACCCTCAGCAGTATCCCGTCCCCGACTTTGGCTCCCTTGTTCAGATCTCCGTGCTTTCCCACCTCATCCAGAAAGCGGATGGCCTGACGGGCGTTGCGCCCTTTTTCATCACTGAAGGTTTTCAGCTTGTCCAGCTCTTCCAGGACCCAGAGGGGAACAACCACTTCGTTATCGCGAAACGAGAGAATGCAGTCCGGTTTATGGATGAACACGTTGGTATCAAGTACAAAGGTCTTCATTTCGTCCCTGGCCATGGGAACTCCTTCACTGTTGTCTTTACAGCCCCTGAGCTGCCGTACGCACCCACTCTTCAATCGCCGTATAATGCATATCGAAGGCCTCAAGTTTACCGGCGATTTCAACGAGACACAGATCCTTTCCGTCAGGAATGATCGCCAGAGCGTAGACATACTCCTCCTGCCCGTAGGGAAGCAGCCAGCGCAGCATAAAACCCCGCTTTCCGCTGTTCCCAAGCCGTATGCCGTCTCCCCGCTGCTCATAGCCCGATTCCACCAGATACTTTGTGACTGCCGACTGCCAGAAGCTGAGATCCATGGAGGGTTCGGGCCTCACCTCCCTTACCCGTATCCGGACCCCGTCGGGGGATACCGCACGAAAAAGCCGGGAATCCCGGTAGACGGAAAAACCTTCGGGTCCCTCATTAACCGGGGCAAAACGGGGCAGCCAGGTAAATCGCCGTTTCTGCGGCTCGTCCTCCATAAAGCTGTAAAAATCGAGGCTGTTTATCCAGGTAAAACTGGAAAACTTTCCGTTGTCAGGAAAATGCCCCTGACTCCGCAGATTCAGACGGACAGCGGCAAAGCGGATGTTGTTCTTCAGCTGGGAAATTCTTGCTCGCAGACTTTCGATTTCACTGATCAGATCGCGAATCTCCCGCTCTATGGCCAGGGTACCGGAAAAATCAGCTCCGCCAAGAAGCTCAAGATTCCGGGACAGAACCTCCTCCCGGGATGAAAGGGAAGCTTCAGTCCTCTGCAGTTCTTCGCTGAGGTCGGAGGCGATCAGCGTATATTCCTGAAGCTCTTCACCGAATCCTTTGAGCCTCTCCTGTATTCCCTCAAGCAGGCCGAAGGGCAGACGCCCCTCCACGTATTCTCCGTGACGGGCGGTAAAGTATCCGCCGGAGGACTCAAACCATTCCACGATACGGTCCCCCGCAGCATCAGAATCATAGACCACCAGACGTGCTTCCACATGGTATGAAACGGAAGCCGTGTCCTCACTCTCGGCGAAGGATACAGTGGACAGGATACCGCACAGAACGAAAAGGATGCCCCACAGTCGTGTTCTTACCGTCACGGCAGCACCTCCATAAGCGCGGCATGGAAGCTTTCCATCAGGGAAGGAGAGTCGCTTTCAGGAAAAACCCCTTCCGCAATATAGAGCTCACCTTTACGGGGAACCGCGTAAACCTCGTACCGGAACCCCGGACTGCCGGGGATACGGCAGCTTACGCCGTAGATCGGCTCATTTCCGGCCAGTTCCATGGGGACAAGCTCCGCAAACAGGGGTGTCAGGTAGTAGAGCATGCTCTTCTGCCAGAACATGGCATCCCCGTCGGGTTCATTCGGGATGCTCCCGAGTCGAACGATGGAGCCCCCGGCGCCCTCGGCATAGAAGGCCTCCCCCTGAGGCGGATCCTTAAAGACCGCGAAATCGGCCCCCAGATCGAGGGGAAGCCTTTTGGCCAGCCGCGGCAGGGTGACAGCAAAGGGATCCAGCTCCCTCATCCAGGAAAAAGGAATCCGTTCCCGGGCCTCCCCCTGAGAGGCGGTACGGGATTTCAGGGCAATACTGACCCTGGAGAAGGCAATTCTGGACCGGAGAGTCATCAGCTGTGCCTCCTGGGCTTCGATGGTTTCGGTCAGACGCCTGATTTCCCGGAGAATCTTAAGACGCTCCTCCGTATCTTCCGCCCTTTCCAGAAGCAGATACAGTCTCTCCCTGGCCTCTGTGGCCAGACGAAGCCGGGTCTCCGTATCAGCGAGGCGATCGGTTACGTCGAAGGCATCGATTCGTTTGTCCAGAACCTTGCCCACGGATTCCAGATCCCGGAGGAATCCGAGAAATCCCGCCGCCGGGACCCTGACGATGATACTGTCCGGGTAGATACCGTCGATCCGACCATCAAGCTCCTTTGCCATGGACTCAATTCTCTTTAAAGCCTCATCAGTTCTGGTAACCTCCAGCTCGACGGAAGCAGAGTATATTCTCTGACGTGAGGCTGGTGTGGGTTCAGGGGCTTGTGCGGCATTGGAAAAGGAGACCGCCATAGAGTCAGAGGCGGCTTCAGGCATCGGGGCGCTTCGGCCTGCGGCCTTTTCCATGAGGGGGGCTTCAAACTCCGCCTGGAACGTATCCTGAGGGGGTGAAGCCACGCAGGAAGCAAACAGCAGCACAGAAAGGATAAAACATGCGGACAGGAATATCCGCATGTTCAGGGGATTCGCTTTTATCATGTTTCAACTATATCTCATAATACCTGATATTTGAACAGTCTCCTCAGGCGTTCTTTTCGAGGCGGGACCTCTCCTTCATGGCTTCCTTGACCGCTTCGGCTGTAATAAATCCCTTACGCACCGCAATGCGTCCGAAGGCTTCATAATCGTCCTCGTCCAGGTTTTTCTGTTCTTCCGCCACAGCCCGCTCTTCTTCCACTGAGAGCAGTCCTCTGGCAACCAGAAACTTTCCTATGGGTACTCTTTTTTTCTTCATACTAACCGCTCCTTTACGCATTCCGCGTATTTTTTCAACCTTTATGGTTTGATTGTCGTCAGCTTGCCGGTTCCGGTTGATACCACCCCTTGAGGTGTGCCGGAGTTACCATCTATAGTACAGCAATGCAAATGCTTTCTGTCCGTGCAATCCCCCTGCCCCATTGCGAAGATCTCCTTTCTGCAGAGATCAGCCGGATGGGAATCACCGTTACCGCTTCCGGACCCCGGGGTGTGGAGTTCTCCGCGGCATTCGAACCAGTCTACCGACTCCTAATGGAGAATCGTAGCGCAACTCGCATTATAATTCCAGTTTCGTCCTTTACTATAGATACTGCCGATGAGCTCTACGGGCAAATTCGGAATATCCCCTGGGAGGATCATATCTCCCTGGATTCAAGCTTCCGCATTGACGGAAACGTAAAAAGCAGCCTTTTCCGGCATACAAATTTTCCGGTTCTGAAGATCAAGGACGCCATAGTCGACCGCCTGAGAGAAATCTTCGGGAGCCGCCCGGACGTGGATACCGACAAACCCGGCACCATCCTGGCTGTCCGTATCCATCATCAGGAGGTGGATATATCCGTTGACATCGGCGGCGGGAGCCTTCATCGACGGGGTTACCGCGGGAAAGGAATCCCCGCCCCCTTACGGGAGAACCTGGCAGCGGCCGTTCTCTACCGGGCGGGCTGGCCTGAAACAGCGGCATCGGGAGGCGGATTCTACGATCCCTTCTGCGGAAGCGGCACCCTCTGCATAGAAGCGGCCATGATGGCGGGGGGAATCGTTCCCGGTCCCCTGCGTCCCGATCAGGGAGGACTGGGCTGGCGTCAGCACGACCGGGAGCTTCTGGAAAGACTCCGAAAAGAATACCTTCTGTCAAACAGGGAGGCCTGCAACAGGCTGGCAAAGTCCCCTGTCTCCATTGAAGGCAGCGACATAGACCCGGCAGCCGTCAGCATCGCCCGAAAAAGCGTCCTGCGTGCCGGGCTCGAGGGAATCGTGCATATTCACGAATGTCCGGTTCACAAAGCCTCTCCCCGACGGGGAACCGTGCCGGGACTGATCGCGACCAATCCCCCCTACGGCGAACGACTGGAGACGAGTACCCAGGCGGAGATCATCTATACGGATCTGGGACTCAGCGCCCGCCGCGCTTTTCCGGGCTGGAGGATATCCTTCCTCTCTCCGGACAAGGAGCTGGGCCTCGCCACAGGCATACAGGCTGAAAAGGTGCACAAGCTTGCCAACGGACCGATCCCGGTACAGCTTGTCCACGCGAAAATTGAAGAGTACAGCCCCTCCCAGGGCACACAGATGTTCATGAACCGGCTCAGGAAGAACCGTAAGGCCCTGAAACGCTATATAGCTGATGGCCCGGTCAGCTGCTACCGCCTCTACGACAAGGACATGCCGGAATACGCCTTTGCCGTGGATATCTATGAAGAAAAGTGGTGCCATCTGCAGGAATACGCCGCCCCGGCCCAGATTGAAGACCGGGCAGTCCGACGCCGTCGCAGGGAGGCAGTTGAAGGGCTTATACAGTATCTGGACATCGGTTCGGAGGGGATATTCCTGAAGGAACGTCGGAAACTCGGCGTCAGCGATCGTTACGGACGGCAGAATCCCTCGGACACTGGGAGCGGACGCCTGATCTGCCGTGAAGGGGATCTTCGTTTCTTCGTCAATTTTTCCGAATACCTGGATACCGGTCTCTTTCTCGACAGCCGGGAGCTGCGACGGATTATCCGCGACCTTTCGAAGGGGAAACGTTTTTTGAACCTATTCGCCTACACCTGCAGCGCCACTGTAGCAGCCGCCGCGGGAGGGGCTGAATCCAGCCTGAGCGTGGATGCCTCTTCCCGTTACCTCCAATGGGGACAGGACAACCTTCGTCTCAACCGCATGGATACGGGAAAACACCGCATACGGCAGGCGGACAGCATCGATTTCCTCCGTTCCGCCGCCAGAGGGAAAGAACGCTTCGATCTGGCCTATATCGATCCTCCCACCTACTCGAATTCCAAGGACCGGCGGCGGGACTTTGATGTGCAGAGAGATCACAGGGAACTCATTGATCTGACGTCGAAAATCATGCGCCCCGGGGGAACGATTATCTTCTGTACCAACTTCAGCCGCTTTGAACCGGATGCGGAACTTTTTGACCGGTATAAGGTGGAAGAACTCAGCTCAAAAAGCATACCCCCGGATTTTTCCCGGCGCAGCAGGATTCATCGGTCCTTCCGAATCGACATTTCTGCATAAGACTGGCGTTCAGAATCCTTGCACAGATTCTGCATGGAGAGTAGGATAAGGAAAGTATGAAAGAGAACAACTTGGAAAAGCTCGCGGTGCTTATCGATGCCGACAATGCTCAGGCTTCGATTATCGACGGGCTCCTGGCGGAGATTGCCAAATACGGGACCGCCAGCGTAAAAAGGATATACGGCGACTGGACAAGCCAGAAACTGCGAAGCTGGAAGGAGACCCTTCTGGATTATTCCATTCAACCTATACAGCAGTTTAGCTACACCACCGGCAAAAACGCTACGGATTCGGCCATGATCATCGACGCCATGGATCTGCTGTACACCGGAGACATTGACGGTTTCTGTATAGTCTCCTCGGATTCGGACTATACCAAGCTCTGCGCCCGATTACGGGAAGCAGGTAAAACGGTATACGGCTTTGGAGAAAAGAAGACTCCCAAGCCTTTCGTTGCCGCGGTCGACAAATTTATCTACACAGAGATACTCCGGGAATACTCCGAGGAGGAAGAGGATGACGAGGAGACCAGCAACAAGCGGCGGATGACCATAAACGAACTGCGCCAGGACTCCAAACTTGTCCATATTCTGCGAACGGCAGTGGAAGCCTCGGCCGACGATTCCGGATGGGCCTACCTGGGGAACATCGGCCAGAACATAGCCAAGAAAACCCCGGACTTTGACCCCAGAAACTACGGTTTCAAGAAACTGAGTGATCTTATAACAGCCACCAATCTTTTTGAAATAGAAGAGAAGGTTCAGAACAACGCCCCGGGTAAACAGATTTACTTCAGAAGGGCTCCGCGGAAAAAGCGTAAATAGGATCTTGATGGTCTGAAAAAAATAAGCCGGTCGAACGACCGGCTCAGGCTCCTTCTTTCTGATCCTCCAGGGGATCTTTCTCTTCGCTGTTCCATCTGAAGAGTCCAAGGAAAATACATCCGAAAATACTTCCAAATAAAATCATGTATCCCACAGAAAACGCTGCATCGAGCATTAACATTTCTCCCTGGTCTTTTTCGCTGAATAGAGCATATCACACTTTATGGAAATTACAAAAGATGTTCATGTGGATATATTGTGAATAATGTGTTGATACCTGAACGGGCGTGTAGTTTTCGTTGTTTCCACTTGCCCATGAATAGAAGGAGGGGTAGACTGTTTCCTGACAAAGACTCTGCTGTAAAGTGAGGAATTTTCATGAAAATCGTCTTTGCTACCGACACCTATTGGCCACGATGCAACGGGGCGACCGTCTCCATAGACGCATTTAAACGGGAATTCGAAAAGATGGGCCATGAAGTTCACATCATCGCCCCGGAATATCCAAACATGAAAAACACCTCCGATCCAGGCATTCATCGGTTCAAATCCTTCCAGTTTATCTTCAGCCCGGAGGACCGTCTGGTCTGGAAAACTGAGCGATGGAAGATTTTCCGGCTCCTTAAAAGTATTCAGCCCGATATCATTCATTGCCAGACCGAGTTTGACCTTTCCATGATGGTCCTGAAATACGGACATAAACGGAATATTCCGGTGGTCTTTACCTGTCATACCTACTGGGAAGAGTATATCAACCTCTACCTCCCTTTCCCCGACAAGATCGGGCGCCAGGTGGCCCGGAGCATGCAGCGCACAGCCCTGAAGTCCGTGGACCGGGTTATAACCCCTACCGAACCGATGAAGCAGGTACTGCTCTCCTACGGGATAAAAAAGCAGATTGACGTGCTTCCCACGGGAGTTCCGGAAGAGGAGTTCGGGAATGTGGACCGGGAAGAGACCAGAAAAAACTCCTTTCTTTTTGCGGATTATCCCTTTTTGAAGGACCATCCGATTCTGCTGTACGTAGGGAGGGTCACCAGGGAAAAGAATATGGATTTTATTCTGGATCATTTCAGGATAATCCAGGAAACCCATCCCGAAACACGCCTCGTGATTACCGGAGGAGGCCCATATCTGGCGGATCTGAAGAAGCGGGCGGTCAGAGAAAACCTGAGCGACAGGATAGCCTTTACCGGCTATGTGCCAAGGGACCGGGTAAAAGAACTCTACGCTCTGGCAAATGTTTTCGTTTTTGCTTCGAAAACGGAGACCCAGGGTCTGGTAACAATAGAAGCCATGATGAGCGGAACACCTGTGGTGGCCATCGGAGAAATGGGAACCAGGATTGTGATGAACGGCGACAACGGCGGTTTTATGGTGCCCGAGGATCTCCAGCTCTTTTCCGCCAGGGTTCGGGAGCTGCTGGACGATCCGGATTTATGGAAGCGAAAATCCCTGGAAGCCAGGGAGTATTCCAGAAACTGGAGCAGCCGCAGCATGGCAGAAACCCTGAACGCAATTTATCTTGAGCTGATCGAAAAGAAACGTGAAGAGCAGGCTCGAACACCTTGACAGACCGGAGGTAAGGCCGGAGAGTAGGAGTATGGACAAGCTTCGTAAATGGCTGGATACCTCCCTGCCTGATGTTGTCAGCCAGATCGAGAAGAGTATCAACTCGGAATACCATCTGGAAGACGACGATTCCCTGTCGATTACCGCCCGGGACGAGATATACCGAATTCTGGATACCCTTCATTCCGTACTTTTTCCAGGTCGCTATGGGGTCCGCTGTCCCGCCACCGGCGAAGACCTCCACTTTTTCCTGCACACCTCCCTTCTGGAGGCAGCTGCCCTCCTGAAGCAGCATCTGAACAGGATTTTCTCCAGGGAGACCAAGGACGAGGACCAGCGGGAAGAGCGGGTAACCCGGGTTATATCCACCCTCTTTCAGGATCTTCCGTCGATTCGGGGACAGCTTATCGACGACATCCGCTCCGCCTACGACGGAGACCCGGCGGCGGCTTCCTTTGATGAGATTGTCCTGAGTTACCCCTTTATCGAGGCCATAGCGACACACCGCGTGGCACACTGTCTCTACCGACAGAAGGTCCCGATTATTCCGAGAATCATGAGCGAACGGGCTCATTCAAAAACCGGGATAGATATTCATCCCGGAGCCCGGATCGAACCCGGGTTTTTTATCGACCACGGCACGGGTGTTGTAATCGGAGAAACCTGTACCATCGGCCGGAATGTAAAAATCTACCAGGGGGTTACCCTGGGGGCCCTTTCTCCCTTCGACAAGGACGGCACGCCTAAAAGAGGTCTGAAGCGTCATCCGGATATTGAGGACGACGTCATTATCTACGCCAACGCTACCATTCTGGGCGGTAAAACCGTCATCGGCAAGGGCTCGGTTATTGGGGGAAACACATGGATTGTAAGCTCCGTAGCTCCAGGTTCAGTTATCTACAATAAGGAATGACACAATCTTTATACCTACATTTATGTATATATAAACATAATTACCTACATTTTTGTAGCTAAAGAAAATAACAGATACATTCCTGAGGGCCGGATAAGCTTAGTCTTCATAAACCGTCTCCTGTTAATTATTTGTGCAGCAAAGACTTATTTGTTGACACCCAATCCAGGCAAAACTTGGCATGTCTCCTGCATTAACAAAGATGAATTGAACACATCCTTTGTGGAGGAGTCTATGAAACGAATCTTCGTAATTGTTGTCCTGCTTGCCCTGGCTTCCATATCCGTGGTTGCCGATGAGCTAAGCGACACCCTCGCCCTGTACAGCGATGCCTTTGACATGATCTGGCTGATACTGTCCGCGGCTCTTGTATTTTTCATGCAGGCAGGTTTTGCCATGGTCGAAACAGGATTGACCCGGGCAAAAAACGCCTCGAACATTCTCATGAAAAACCTGATGGATTTTTCAGCCGGTGCTGTTGTCTTCTGGGCCCTCGGCTGGGGACTCATGTACGGCGCCGACGCCCTGGGCGGATTTCTGGGGAGTGACGGCTTCTTCCTCGCCTACACCGCCGAGTCAATGGAAGGCTACGGTGTATCCGACATGTCCGCCATATTCAGGGACTGGATGTTCCAGGTCGTCTTTGCCGCCACTGCCGCGACAATCGTCTCCGGGGCCATGGCGGAGCGGACCAAGTTTTCCGCTTACCTTGTCTATTCGGTATTTATCTCGGGCCTGCTCTATCCCATCTCCGGACACTGGATATGGGGCGGCGGCTGGCTCGCGGAGCTCGGGTTCCACGATTTTGCAGGGTCCACCGTAGTACACTCGGTAGGCGCCTGGGCCGCCCTCGCCGGGGCCATTGTTCTCGGTCCCCGGATCGGAAAATACGTCAAGGTCGGCGACAAGGTGAATGTCAGGGCCATTCCCGGGCACAATATGCCCCTGGCTGCCCTGGGTGTATTCATACTCTGGTTTGGATGGTACGGCTTTAACGCCGGTTCCACCCTCTCCGGGACGGACCTGTCCATAGCAGCGGTCGCAACAACCACGACCCTGGCGGCTTCTGCGGGAGCCATTCTGGCCATGACAACTTCCTGGATCTGGTTCGGTAAACCCGATCCCTCCATGTCACTGAACGGCGCCCTGGCGGGACTGGTTGGAATAACCGCTCCCACGGGGGTAACGACTCCCGGAGCAGCCATTCTGATCGGCGCGATTGCGGGTATACTGGTTGTCGCCAGCGTGGAGTTTATCGACAAGGTGCTGCATATTGATGATCCGGTGGGTGCCATTTCCGTCCACGGGGTCTGCGGAGCCTGGGGCACCATGGCGGTGGGGCTCTTCTCCAGTAACCCCGACGTTGGTCTGGGCCTGTTTTACGGCGGAGGGTTCTCCCTTCTCGGCGTACAGCTGCTTGGAATCGCGGCCGTTTTCGCCTGGGCCTTTCTGGGTGCCCTGCTGCTGTTCACGATAATCAGGGTGAGCATTGGCCTAAGGGTAAGCGAAAAGGAAGAGATGCAGGGCCTGGATATCGGCGAGCATGGAACTGAGTCCTATTCGGGCTTCCAGATTTTTCAGAACATGTAAGGAGGTTGGGGATGAAGTTAATTATTGCGTACATTCAGCCCGACAAACTGAACGAAGTAAAGCAGGAGCTCTATCGTGCGGAAGTCTACAAGATGTCCGTAACCAACGCCCTGGGATGCGGGCAGCAGATGGGTTTTACCGAAACATACCGCGGAGTGGCGATAGAGGTAAACCTGCTCAAGAAGGTCCGGATCGAGATTGCCGTCAATGATGATTTTGTGAAGAAAACCGTCGACGCCATCATCAAGGGGGCCAAAACAGGGAACATTGGAGACGGTAAGATCTTTATTGTACCCCTGGAAGAGACAATACGCATCAGAAGCGGAGAGACCGGTTCTGATGCCATAGGATAAAGAAAGAGTATTTAAAAAACCATGCCATGCCCGCCTCTTGCAGGCGGGCTTTTCTTACTGTGCCCTTCCGTAAGAACAGTATTTTCGGTAATGTGAAGAAATGAACTTCCTTGAACGAATAGAAAAGGGCCCTGTCATCTTCGACGGAGCTATGGGGACACAGATACAGAACCTGAACTTGAGTGATACAGACTGGGACAACAAACCCGGCTGCAGCGAAATCCTGAACCTGACGCTTCCTGATACCATAGAAGAGATACACCGCCGTTATCTCGAGGCCGGGGCGGATGTTATAGAAACCAATTCCTTCGGCGGGAACAGGATTGTCCTGGCGGAATACGGTCTCGAGGATCGGATTGTCGAGATAAACCGCGCCGCTGCCCGGATTGCACGAAGGGCGGCGGATGCATATTCAGACCAGGAGAAACCGCGCTACGTTGCAGGTTCCATGGGCCCGGGAACAAGGCTCCCCTCCCTGGGGCAGATCAGCTTTGATGAGCTCTATGATTCCTACCGGCTCCAGGTCCAGGGCCTCATAGAGGGGGGCGTGGACCTTCTCATAATCGAAACCTGCCAGGACCTGCTCCAGATCAAGGCCGCCCTCATCGCGGCCCTTGACCAGCGCACCGATATGGGGGTCTCCACCCCCGTGGGAGTCTCTGTTACCATCGAGACCACCGGCACACTGCTGATCGGCTCCAGTATCGGAGCGGTCATTACAGCCCTCTCCCCCTTCCCTCTGGCCTTTCTGGGACTCAACTGCGCCACCGGCCCTGACAGAATGCGAAGCTATATTCACGAAGCCTCGAGGCTCTTCCCGGGACCGGTATTCGTCATGCCCAACGCCGGCATGCCGGAAAACCGGGGCGGACAGACGGTCTATACCCTGGAACCTGCGGACTTTGCCCGTCCTCTGGCGGAAATGGTCGGTTCCGAGGGAGCAGCAATCATCGGCGGCTGCTGCGGGACGGATCCTTCCTACATTGCCCAGCTCTCCCGGCAGATCGCCTCCATTACACCTGCAGCCAGAACAATCCAGCCCATGGAAGCAGTCAGCTCCCTCTTTACAGAAAAGGAGCTTACCCAGGAACCGGCACCCTTCCTCATTGGAGAGCGCACCAACACAAACGGCTCGAGGCTGTTCCGGAACAAACTTCTAAAAGAAGACTGGGACGGGATTCTCGACGTCGCCCGGGAACAGGCCGCCTCGGGAGCCCATGCTCTGGACCTGTGTGTCGCCTACACCGGACGTGATGAGATCCGGGACATGAAAGAAGCCCTGTCAAGGATAGTAACCCAGGTCGATCTGCCCCTGGTCATAGACTCCACCTCTCCTCAGGTTATTGAAGAGGCCCTCAAGATGATCGGGGGCAAGTCCATCATCAACTCCATTAACCTGGAGGACGGCGAGGAGCGGGCCAGGAAGATTTGCCGCCTTGCCAAACGCTACGGTTCGGCCCTGATTGCCCTGACCATTGACGAAAAGGGAATGGCCAAAGAGGCTTCCAGAAAAGAGGAGATAGCGAAGCGCATCTACAGAATGGCTGTTGAAGAGGAGGGAATTCCCGCCAGGGATCTGCTCTTCGATACCCTCACCTTCACCCTCGGCAGCGGAGACGAGAGCCTGCGTACTGCCGGAACAGAGACCATGGAAGGAATCCGCAGGGTAAAGAAAAGCTGCCCCGGGTCGCGCACCGTACTGGGAGTCAGCAATATCTCCTTCGGACTCTCCCCCTACTCCCGGGAGGTTTTGAACTCGCTCTTCCTGGACGAGGCAATACAGGCGGGTCTGGATGCCGCCATTGTAAATGTGCGTAAGATCATGCCCTTGAGCTCCATTCCGGAGGATGAGAAAAGGCAGGCCCTGGACCTTATATATAACCGGGGCAAAGATCCGCTTTTCGGATTCATCCGTTTCTTTGAAGGCAAAGAGGGCAAGGTACGAGAGGAACTCGACGACTCCCAGGGAACCCCGGAGGAACGGCTCTCCCGAAGGCTTATCGGCGGAAGCAAATCCGGTATCGAAGAGCTTCTTCAGGAACTCATGAAGCAGATGTCCCCGACGGATATCATAAACACCCTTCTTATTCCCGCCATGAAGGAGGTCGGCCAGCTCTTCGGTTCCGGGAAAATGCAGCTCCCCTTCGTACTGCAGTCCGCTGAAGTCATGAAGAAGGCAGTATCATACCTGGAACCCTTTATGGAGAAGACCGAAGCCCAGGCCTCCCTGCAGATAGTACTTGCAACCGTCAGGGGAGATGTCCACGACATAGGCAAAAACCTGGTGGACATTATCCTCAGCAACAACGGCTACGTGGTCCATAACCTGGGGATAAAATGCGAAATCGAGACCATCATCCGGAAGGTGGAAGAAACCGGTGCCCAGGCCGTGGGCTTGAGCGGGCTTCTTGTCAAATCAACGGCCATTATGAAGGAGTATCTGGAAGAGATGGAACGCCGGGGAATCCACGTTCCCGTTCTGCTGGGAGGAGCGGCCCTTACCCGGGACTATGTAGCCAATGACTGCGTACCCGCTCTTTCTGCCCCGGTTGTCTACTGTCCGGATGCCTTCGCCGGTCTGGCAGCCATGAACAGTCTCAAGGAGGGCAGCCTGCTCTCCACAAAGGCAGCAAAAAGGGCCGCACCTCTGAAACGGACAGCTTCGCCGGAGGCAAAAGACGCCCCGCTCCAAAAGGTGGCCATACCGAAAGCCCCCTTTTACGGTTCCCGGACGGTTACGGAGATTCCCCTCGAGGAGATCTACCCACTCCTGACGGAACAGGTCCTTTTCCGGGGACGCTGGGGGTACCGAAGAGGTACTTTATCGGCGGAAGAATACGAGGAACTTCTTCGAGGGGAGGTACGCCCGCTGTTTGAACAGCTGAAGGAGAAGGGAATCAGGGAAGGCCTTTTCGAACCCAAAGTGGTGTACGGTTACTACCCTTGCTACAGCCACGGCAACGACGTCGTTATACTCAATCCGGAAACAGAAAAGGAGGTGGGACGCTTCAGCTTTCCGCGGCAGACCGAGCCTCCCCACCAGTGTGTGGCGGACTATTTCCGATCCCGTGAGGAGGGGCCGGACATCATAGCCCTGCAGGTGGTAACCATCGGGGAGAAGGCTCACCGGAAGTCGCAGGAACTGTACGACGCGGACGCATATAAAGAGTATCTGCTGTTTCACGGCTTGTCCGTGGAACTGGCGGAAGCCCTTGCGGAATACTGGCACCGCCAGGTCCGTCTTGAACTGGGTATCGCCGGGGAAGACGGATCCGGAATCGATGCCTTTGTCGTTCAGGAATACCGGGGATCCCGCTACTCCTTCGGATATCCGGCATGTCCGGACATGAAGGGCAACGAACTGATCTTTGATCTCCTTACTCCCGAAAAAATCGGCGTAAGCTTGAGCGGAGAGGGACAGATGGTTCCGGAACAGACGACCTCGGCGTTTATTGTCCATCATCCGCAGGCAAAGTATTTCAAGATATAAGGGAGGAAAAGATGACCAGGTACATCTGCACCAACTGCGGTTACATTTATGACCCGGAACTCGGCGACGACACCCAGGGAATCCCTCCGGGAACTCCCTTTGAGGATCTGCCGGAGGACTGGACCTGCCCCATCTGCTACGTGGGAAAAGAACTTTTTGATCCGGTATAGAGGGAAGATATAAAAATACCCCTGGGCCGACGGACCAGGGGCTGTCTGATACGATTCAGAGGAATCTACTCCTCGGGAGAAAAATCTTCCTTGCCTACTCCGCAAACAGGACAGGTCCAGTCATCGGGGAGGTCTTCGAAAGCCGTTCCGGGTTTGATTCCATTATCGGGGTCACCTTCTGCGGGATCGTAGATATAACCGCAGGCATCACATACATATCGCTTCACATCAGACTCCTTATTCTCAGGATTTCCATAATCCGTGAACATTGCAGTGCTCACGGGCACTTACATTATCGGCGCTAATGCAGAAATTTGCAACCGGTTCATCACCTGGTTTCAGGTACTGAATATAGGAAACACCGTCTGCAATGAGCTCAATCCACTGGATATGATGCTCTTCGGTCATCGGGTGTATTGTACTGCCTACGGTTACCTTGAAACCGTCGGCGGTCTTTTCAATTACCGGAACATGCTTCTCCGTCGTCTTGTCGGCGGTCTTTTCCTCCAGCAGGGTCATAGGCTCCCCGCAGCAGACCAGCTCGCCTACACTGCCATAGAGTACTTCCACGATGTTTCCGCATTGCTCACATTTGTACACTTCCATTCTTTTAGCCATAGGAATCCTCCGTTCTATTATATCTCTGCTCCGGCCTTGTCTGAACCGGAGCTGAAAACCAGAGTTACGTTATTTATCCTCAGCAGAGCATTCAGCGCAGACACCTTCCAGTACAAGAGTTCCGCCATTTATGTTCACGCTTTTAAGAGACTCGGAATCTATAATTTCCGTCCATGCCGGAGAAGTCCCGTTCTTCCACTTCAAATCCGAAACCTGACGGCAATGGGTGCAGAAAAAATGGGGATGTATTGCCGGATTCGGGTCGAAATGGGCATGATCACCACCGACCTCCAGACGCTGAATGATCCCCTTGTTTGCCAGTACATCAAGGTTCCGGTATACAGTTCCGAGACTTATGCGGGGAAGAATCTGCCGTACTTCCGAGTAAATAGTGTCAGCACCCGGATGATCGGTATGAGTATGCAGCTGTTCCAGTATTACCTTTCGTTGTATGGTAGTTCTCATGATTAATCAGCGCCTTAACAGGTAGGAATTGTTATTGACAATATAGGAAGAAACAGCGGATCTGTCAAATCTATTTTTACTTTTTCAGCGGATTATCAGATTATTTTACCGAATACTCCACAGAGATGATCCCCGACAGATCAAGCTCCCGTTCCGATTCAGTACCGTCATTGAGAAGGCTTATGCCGACCAGTATCCCCGGAAGGTCTCTGTTCATACGTATGTCCCTTATCAGGCAGTTTACGGAAAGCGTTTTTTCTCCGTTGAAGAAATCAACCTGCACTGGACGGGAACTGAGCCAGGCCTCACCTATTCGCTCCAGCTGTTCCCAGTATGCAGGATTAACCTCCTTGTCCTCCGCGTCGAGGCAATCGGAGGCGCTGTCGAGTTGCTTTCCCAGGGCGGGAGAAAATGTTTTGACGAAAGAGGAGAGTTTTCTGATTGCCGCAGCCCCTTCGGGGAAGCGATAGAGAGAGTTTTCAGCAAAGTATCTGAGGCCAAGATAAAAGCTTAAACCTTCAAGGAGTCCTATATGTCCCAGTCGGGTGGATTGGGAAGACTTGATTCCTACCCGAAAATCCTGTTCCCACAGGGGAATACGGGCGCTCAACTCGTCGATATAACGTCCAGCCGTAGCCCGGTGCACGCCAAGCCGTCTGGCGATTTCCGCCCTCCTCAGTCCCTCGGGATGAGAAAGCAGAAGAAGTTCCAGCTGGTTCAGTCGTTCACTTTTGTTGCCTGCATATTTCATCTCCAAGTCCTTGTCATGTAGCTGAAAGTTCTCCTCACACAAGTGTCTTTATAACAGTTCAGTGTTGCAGCCACCGCAACAAAGACAAATAAATTACAATTTTTTAGTATTTTGAGTTATTTGATAAGTATAACAGTATTACAGCAACTAGTAAAGATAACTATTCCCCGTAGCCCGGGGAATAGTCAGAACATAAAAGGTAAAGAAAGGAGATAAAAAGAGATCAGGCTTCCTCGCGAGAGACCTCGAGAACTTCAACCAGCGCTTCTGGATCGAGCCGGAAGGCAAAGCCTTTTCCCTCGTAAAAACCATGCTCCCGGATAAGATGGATATGCAGATCAGAGTACGAGATCTCCCTGCCGTGCTTTTCATTACGCACCGTCGTGGTGGTCTTCTCAAAAAGCCCTTGATCCTCGAAAGGGCATGGCAGTTTTCCCCTGACCGAATCGACCCGCACAAGAATTCCGGGTTCTACGGTTACAAATTCTCCCAGACCCTTTGCACCACCGTCCCGAAGGAACTGCATCCTGTTGGCTATAGCCTCATGGCTGACGTCCAGACGCTGGACTGCAGCTTCATCTTCTATGATTATATCCAGCAGGTGTCTCTGGTCCCTGCCCAGGAAACCTTCAAGAGTCAGTACCCCGGGAGCCATGTTTGCCTGGGCCCGCTTCATTTGCTGGGTTTGCTTCATGTTTTCGCTCCTCCTTAAATTCCGAATAGTAAAACAGCAAATCAGCCGAACTTGTCAAAATAGATAAGATCTTCGGGAACACCGTTTTTCGTGAGGACATTCACGCAGGCGTCGATCATTCCCGGGCTGCCGCAGAGGTAACCTTCCACATTTTCCCCGCTCTCCATATGGCGGTCCAGCACGTCCGTGATGAGTCCGACCTCACCTTCCCATTCGTCTTCCGGTTCAGGCTCCGAGAGGGCGGGAATGAACTGAAAGTTGGGCAGTTTCTTTTCAAGTTCCCGCATTTCATCTATCAGGAACAGGTCCTTTTTGGTTCGGGCGCCGAAAAAGTAGCGCACCCTGCGGTTTATCCCCTTGTCGAGCATATCCAGCAGAATTGCCTTTATGGGGGCCATACCCGAACCGCCGGCGATGCAGACGACCTCGCGCTCTGTATCCCGCAGGAAGAAATCCCCGTAGGGACCATTGATGGTTACCTGGTCCCCCTCTTTCAGATACTTATGCACATAGGTGGTACAGATCCCGTTGGGGACCAGACGGATCTCGAGTTCAATCTCTCCGGTACTCGAAGGCGGAGAGGACATTGAATAGGCCCGGTAGACAGGTTCATCGGTGAGTTCGTACTCCGGCACCTGAAACTGGATAAACTGACCGGCGACCATGTCTATGGTGTCCGGATCATTCAGGGTAAGGGTAACTTCCTTGATATCGTGAGTAAGATCCCGGATGCGCTTGACGGTTGTTGCATACTCCTTGACGTTGAAGAGTTCTTCCGGAATCCGGATCCGCATATCCTGCTTTACCTTGAGCTGGCAGGAAAGACGGACGTTCTTTTCCCGTTCCTCTTCGCTTATCCAGGGCAGCTCGGTGGGAAGATACTGCCCGGCTCCCTCTTCTACAACGACCTTGCACAGTCCACAGGATCCCCGCCCGCCGCAGGCGGAGGGAATAAAGACCTCCTGTTCCATAAGAGTGCCCAGAAGGGGTTTTCCGCCGCGGACGGTGTATTCGTGATCGTCGTTGATAGTCAGTTTTACCTCGCCGTAATTCGCGATTGTCGCATCGGCAATAACCATCAACAGGGCAAGGAAAGCGGAAATGGCAGAGACGGCTCCAATACTGATCAAAAATGCCGACAGGGGAAACATAGGGCCTCCTTTAGTTGATGTTGATCATGCCGGTAAAGCCCATGAAGGCCAGAGCCATCATGCCGGTGATAATCAGGGTGATTCCGGCCCCCTCCATTCCCCGGGGGACCTTTGCCTTGGCCAGCTTCTGCCGGATTCCGGCCATTGCCATTATGGCGAGCCACCAGCCGAGCCCCGACCCGAGCCCGTAGAAGAAGCTGGACAGCAGGGTGTACTCCCGGATCACCATGAAGAGACTTACTCCCAGAATCGCGCAGTTAACGGTAATGAGGGGAAGAAAGATACCCAGCGCAGCGTACAGGGGCTCCGAGACCCGCTCGATTATCATCTCCACCAGCTGTACAAAGGCCGCGATGACGATGATGAATACGATAAAACGCAGATAGGTGAGTCCCAGGGGATCCAGAATGAAGTAATAGACCAGATAATTCAGCAGACTGGTAGAGGCCATGACAAAGGTCACCGCCGTCCCCAGCCCCAGGGAGGTCTTTATTTCCCGGGAAACGCTCAGGAATGAGCACATTCCCAGATAATTTGTAAGAAGTATATTATTGGTAAAAATGGCGCCAAAGAATATTGCCATTGCCATACCCCAGTCCATCATGCTTTGGCCTCCTCTTTTTCTTTCAGAAATACCCCTTTAACGACCCAGATAAAGATCGCCAGCATAAAAAAGGCACCAGGGGGCATAACCATGATCGCCCAGTTTGTCCACCAGTCTCCCATTACCTGAAAACCGAAAATGGTACCCGAACCCATGAGCTCCCGGAAAAAGGCAATGACCAGGAGTACATAGGAGTAGCCGATACCCGATGCCACTCCGTCAATCAGGGAGATTCCCGGGGGATTGTTCAGGGCAAAAGCTTCGGCGCGGCCCATGATAATACAGTTGGTTATGATCAGGCCGACATAGGGCCCGAGCTGACGGGAGATATCCGGCAGATAGGCCTTCAGCACAATATCCACAATAATCACATAGGAAGCGATAATCAGGGTCTCCGCCATCATGCGTACCCGGCCTGGTATTTTCTTCCGCAGCAGGGATACGGTAAATCCCGAAAGGGTGGTAGTAAACAGCACTCCCAGGCTCATTACCAGGGTATTTCGGAAGTTATTGGTAACCGCCAGGGTTGAACATATTCCCAGAATCTGGGCAAATACGGGGTTATCAGCGCCTATGGCGCCGACGAATACTTTCTTGGCCTGTCCTCTGGCCATCAGCGCACCTCCTTCAGCAGTGCAGCCGCTTCTTCAGGGCTGTCGTTAACCATGTCCCGGACATAATTTGAGGTATAGGTTGCTCCGGTAATGGCATTGACCTCATTGGGACCGGTATTTTCCGCATCCTCCCTGACAAGGGAAAAGGGCGGAGATTTCTGCCGGAACTGGGTCTTGAACCATTCTTCTTCGATACGGGCTCCGAGTCCGGGGGTCTCATTCTGTTTAATGAAGTCTATACCTGTCATGGTCTTGAGATCTGCATCAAAACCGATCAGGGCCTCAATCTCTCCCCAGAGACCAGGTCCGGTGACGCGAAAAGCGTAGGCCTGGCCTCCGTCGATCTCAAAAACGCCGGGTTTACCGTCCACCATGTATTCCTTTACATGCTCGGAGTAGACCTGGTTTATCTGATTGTTGCTTTCCGGGACCTGGATACCCGCACTGAAAAGCACTGCCTTCTTCAGGAATATGGTCTCGTTCTCCTCCACCAGAGAAGCGGTCTGCAGGTAGATACCCGAGATAGCCGAGATAAAAACCACGGTGAGAAATACCATAAAGAGAATGGGATAGACTCTTTCCTTGAAAAACGATACCTCCTGCATTACGCTGCTCCTTCTGCTTTGGCCTTCTTCCGCTTCCGGGTTTCAACTATTGTATAGTTTAGAAGGGGGGCAAACATGTTGGCAAGAAGAATGGCGAAGGTGATTCCCTCCGGCCAGATGGAAAAGGTACGTATAAGAACTGTGAGAATCCCGATAAAAGCCCCGTAAATCCAACGGCCCAGGTTGGTTGTCTGCGCCGACGAAACGGGGTCGGTCGCCATGTACATCATTCCATAGAGAATACTGCCGGCGAACAGCGCGTAGTGGGGAGGAATGGCCCCCTCGACCCCGGAGAAGAAGAGGATGCTCTGCATGCCAAGAAAACCGAGAATCCCCGGCACCACAATATGCCAGGAGGCAGTCTTCTGTATCATCAGAATCAGACCGGTTATTATGATCAGCACAGCGGAGGTTTCTCCCAGAGACCCGGCGGTGGAACCGATGAAAAGATCCATAAAGGGGACTGCTTTTCCCGCTGCAAGATCAATCAGCGGTGTAGCCTGGGATACCGTATCGACCGCAGGCTGCCAGGCGACAAAGCCTCCAAGGGCTCCTCCTACGGGCTGCACAAAGCGTGAGGAGAGGTGATATCCGAAGCTTGCGTAGATAAACGCCCTGCCGGAAATCGCGGGATTGAATACATTGCGCCCGAAACCGCCGAAAACCATCTTTCCGAAGATTACTCCGAAGGCTATGCCCACCCCGGCAATCCAGAAAGGGATTGTGGGGGGAAGGGAGAGGGCAAAAAGGAAGTTGGTCACAAAGACCGCAGAAGAGACCTTCTGCTTCCCTCCCCTGACAAAGATGTACTCCGATAGAAAACCAACAACATTTACAAACGCCAGAATCGCAAGGGATCGCCAGCCGTAAAAATAGACCGAAGCGATCACCAGCGGTATCAGGGCATAGACAACCTTGAGCATTATCGGCTGCTTCTGAATAACGCTATTTATTTTTGCCATATTCATCCCTTTACTATATAAGACTGCTGAGAAATGTCAATTTAAAGCTATCGACTGCTTCAATATAGATGTTCCTAAAGTTTAACGTCAAAGAAAAAAGAGAATTTCCCAAGGAGAATTTTTATTAGTACCTTAACGATGAAAGATGTTTGCCGGTAAGACCAATTCTTACTATTTTCATCAGGTTATATGCGGCCGGTCCGGCATCTTTCGGAAAACATGCCAGAAAACAGGAGAGTAGAATGACAAAATCGGCTTTTATGCAGGAACTTGAAAACATGCTGGATATCGCAAAGACTGCGGTCCTTGCAACGGTCAGCGCAGACGGGTCGCCGGCAATGCGCTGGATGACGCCCTCGGTAATTCGCGGTCGTGCCGGGGCCCTCTATGCGGTCACCTCCCGCACCTTCGCAAAAAGCGAACATCTGGCAAAAAACGCACAGGTTCAGTGGCTGCTGCAGAGCAAATCCCTGGACAAAATCATTACCGTCAACGGCAAGGTCAACATAATCGAAAACTCAGCCATGAAAGCGGAGGTCCTTGAAGCTATCGGGCCACGGCTCCCGGTTTTCTGGCGTGTCAATCCGGATCCCGCGAATCTGGTGGTACTGGAAACAGTTGTGACAGAGGGCACCGTATTCATTCCCATGCGGGGCGAAAAGGATACGGTAAAATTCAATTAAGCCAAGGAGGCTCCATGAGTCTGGTAAAAAAATACGGAAAAGAGACGACCCTTTCCCTGCTTCAAAGCATGCTTTTGATGCGACGCTTCGAAGAAAAAGCGGGTCAGATGTACGGTCTGCGAAAAATCGGCGGCTTCTGTCACCTGTATATCGGCCAGGAAGCAGTTGCTGCGGGGACAATCGGAGCACTGGATTTAAAAAGTGATTATATCATAGGCGGCTACCGCGACCATGGCCACGCCCTCGCAGTGGGGATGGACCCCAAGGCGATCATGGCGGAGCTCTACGGCAAGGCCACGGGCTGTTCAAAGGGCAAAGGCGGCTCCATGCACATGTATTCCGCGGAAAAGCATATGCTCGGAGGAAACGGGATTGTGGGCAGCCAGATTCCCGTCGGCACAGGGGTAGCCTGGAAAATCAAGTACATGGAAGAAAATGGAGTGGTCCTCTGCTATTTCGGCGACGGGGCCATACACCAGGGCGCGTTTCACGAAAGCCTCAACCTTGCAAAGATCCACGACCTGCCCATCATCTACATAGTGGAGAACAACCAGTACGGCATGGGCACCGATTTCAAGCGGGTCTCCGCGGTTCATGATCTGGCTCAGATGGGTTATGCCTACGATATACCCGGCAAGCAGCTTAACGGTATGCAGGTCATGGAGGTCTATGATGAGTTTGTAAACGCCGTCAAAAGCATCCGGGAAAAACCCCATCCCCTTTTCTACGAAATCAAGACCTATCGCTACCGGGGACATTCCATGAGCGATCCGGCGAAGTACCGAACACCCGAGGAACTTGAAGAATACAAACAGCAGGACCCGATATCCATACTCCTCAAACAGATGCAGGAAGAAAAACTCATCACCGAGAAGGAGTACAAGAAGATGGACAACGATATCAAGGCTATCTGCGACGAGGCGGTGGATTTTGCGGAAAAGAGTCCCGAACCCGAGCTTTCCGCGCTTTACGAAGACGTCTTCGCTGAAGCATGACCGGGAAACATCTACCACCGCATACAAGGAGGAGGCGAAAATGCCGGTAATTACATTCAGAGAAGCATTACGACAAGCCATGGACGAGGAGATGGCCCGGGACGATCGGGTCTTTCTGCTGGGAGAAGAAGTCGCCCAGTACAACGGCGCCTACAAGGTAACCCAGGGCTTGTGGGAAAAATACGGAGATAAACGTGTCGTCGACACGCCGATAACCGAGGAAGGCTTTACCGGCCTCGGGGTAGGTGCAGCCATGGTGGGGCTACGGCCCATTGTTGAGTGGATGACCTTAAATTTTGCCCTGATGGCCTATGACCAGGTGGTATCCAATGCCGCCAAAACGCGATATATGTCCGGCGGTCAGTTCAAACTGCCTATGGTCATGCGGGGCCCCAATGGTCCGGCTGAATATCTGGCCGCCCAGCACTCCCAGGCGCTTCAGTCCATATTTGCCCATATTCCCGGGCTCAAGGTTGTATCTCCCTCTACCCCCTACGACGCCAAGGGCCTGTTGAAAACCTCGATCAGGGACGACAACCCGGTAATCTTTCTCGAAGGAGAACTGATGTATGCCTGGAAGGGAGAAGTGCCCGAGGAGGAGTACCTGATACCCCTGGGAAAGGCTGATGTAAAGCGGGAAGGCAGCGACGTTAGCCTCGTGAGTTACGGAAAGCCGATGCGGGTAACCCTGGAGGCGGCGGAGAAACTCGAAAAGGAAGGAATAAATGCGGAGGTAATCGATCTTCGCAGCATAAAACCCCTCGACGAGGAAGCCGTTTACGCTTCGGTACGCAAGACCCACTGCTGTGTGATTGTCGAGGAGTCCTGGCCCTTCGCGTCGGTGGGTTCCCACCTTGGATGGCTGATTTCCAGGAATGCCTTTGATTATCTGGACGCCCCGGTTGAGATGGTGGCCTCGGAGGAGGTCCCCATGCCCTACAACCATAAGCTTGAGCTCGCAGTACAACCCCAGGTACCGAAGATTGTCGCCGCCGCCAAAAAGGTCCTCTACCTGGACAACTGAATAGAAATATAGGAGAAGCTAGAGTATGGCAGAACAAATATTGATGCTGGCCCTCTCCCCCACCATGGAAGAGGGAACCATAGCAACGTGGAAAAAAAAGGAAGGCGACAAGGTATCAGAGGGAGATATAATCTGTGAGGTCGAGACCGACAAGGCGACCATGGATTACGAAAGCATACAGGAAGGGGTGCTCCTTAAAATCCTCGTCCCTGAAGGTGAAGACGCCGCTGTCGGTGTTCCCATAGCCATTATCGGGGAGGAGGGAGAAGATATCTCCGCCCTCGAAAAAGAGGCTTCTGAAACCGCCAAGGAGGCGGAAAAAGAAGAGGAAGCTGCCGGGGCCTCCGCGTCAGAAGAAAAGCCTGAAGCGAAGAAAGATAAACAGGAGAAGCCTGAAACTGCAGAAGACAAGACAGAAAAGGAGAGAGCAGACAAGCCCGCCGCAAAAAAGGAAGCGGTCACCACCGACGGATGGGTAAAAGCATCTCCCCTGGCCAGGGAGATAGCCCGGCAGAGGGGAATCGATATTGCTGCAATCGAGGGAAGCGGTCCCGGGGGCCGGGTCGTTAAAAAGGACGTCGAGTCTGCCCCGACCAGAGCCGGACGACCGGCAGCCTCTGGATTTGCACCGGCCCGGGCGGCAGGAGAGGACCGCACGGTCAAGGTCTCCAAAATGCGCAAGGCCATTGCCGGCCGTCTGGCGGAATCAAAGTTCACCGCACCCCACTTCTACCTGAATGTCTCGGTCAGGGGCGAAGCCCTTATGGAGGCCAGAAACAGGATCAATAAATCCCTCCAGGAAAAGATATCCGTAAACGCCTTTATCATGAAGCTGGCTGCGGAAGCGCTCAGGCGTCACCCCCGGGTTAACGCGGCCTGGGAGGGCGATACCATCAGGGAGTTCGGATCCGTTGACATAGGATTGGCGGTGGCCCTGGATGACGGGCTGATAACCCCTGTGGTACGAAACTGCGGAAACAAGGGAATCGTCGAAATCGACGGCGAACTGAAGGAACTGATCCCCAGGGCTCAGGAAGGAAAACTCGCACCCGAAGAATACAGCGGAGCGGGATTCTCTGTCAGCAACCTGGGTTCCTTCGGTATCGAGGAGTTTACCGCGATCATCAACCCCCCGGGATCGGCAATCCTTGCCGTGGGCACCCTGAACAAGGTTCCGGTGGTCCAGGAAGACGGGAGTCTCGGAACGGGGCTTGTCATGAAGTTTACCCTCTCCTGCGACCACAGGGTAGTCGACGGGGCGGAGGGTGCACGCTTTATGGCGACCCTCAAAAACAACTTTGAAAACCCCATGTCGGCTCTTCTCTAGGGAGTGAAGAGATGAAAAAGCGAAAGAACGGGTCCCCGGGCTTTCGCGCCAGGCAGAGCGGAGCCGGAGGCAGCATGCCGATGGCGACCGTAAGAAAGGAGTACTGAATGAGCGAAATAAGCACTGATCTTGCGATTCTCGGTGCGGGCCCCGGCGGTTATGTGGCCGCCATACGGGCCGCCCAGCTGGGTCTCAAGGTAACGATAATAGAAAAGGAAAAGCTCGGAGGGGTCTGCCTTAACATAGGCTGCATTCCTTCCAAGGCTCTGATTCATCAGGCGGAGATCTTCAGACATGCCAGAGAAGCGGAAGCCCTGGGCATAAAGCTGGACCTCTCGGGCTTTGATTACGGCAGGGTCTTCAAGAAATCCAGGTCCGCCGCGGACCGGCTCTCCAAGGGCGTCGGTTTCCTGATGAAAAAGAACGAAATTCAGGTAGTTAACGGTACGGGGACTATACTGGAGCCGGGCCTTATTGAGGTTACCGGAGCTGAGAACAAGAAAACACAGGTAAAGGCAAAAAACATAATCATAGCCACCGGCTCCCGACCACGCTCCATTCCGGGCTTCGATTTTAATGAGAAAACAGTTCTCTCATCCACCGGCGCCCTGATGCTGGAGGAGTTGCCGAAGCGGCTGGTTATTCTTGGTGCCGGTGCCATAGGCTGCGAGTTCGCCCATATAATGAGCAGCTTCGGTACGGAGGTTACCCTGGTGGAGATGCTGGACCAGATTCTCCCTGCAGAGGACCCGGATGCATCCAAAGTCCTGGCGGCGGACTTCAAGAAACGGAAGATAGCTATCCACGTAAAAACAAGGGCCCTGGGATATAAAGAGACGAAAGAGGGACTCAGCATAGAGCTTGAAGGACCGGAGGGTAAGAAAAACACCATCACGGCTGATAAATTGCTTGTGGTAACTGGCAGAGTGCCCAACACCGGAGAGATCGGGCTTGAAAACCTTGGAATAGCTTCGGAGAAGGGATTCATTCCCGTTGGCGATTTCTACCAGACCACCGTACCCCATGTTTATGCCATCGGGGATGTCGTATCGACTCCCCTGCTTGCCCACGTGGCCAGCAAGGAGGGAGAAATCGCCGTGGAACATATTGCAGGGCACTCTCCCGCTCCCGGGATCGATCCGAACCTCATTCCATCCGCCGTCTATACGGAACCGGAGATCGCCAGCTTCGGACTTACCAAAGACAAGGCCATACTGAAAGGTTTTTCCGCAGCTGAAACCAGCTTTCCCTACCGGGGAGCGGGAAAAGCGGTGGCCACCGAAGCGGCAGAAGGGATGGTGAAGATAGTCTACGATACGGGATCAAAGGAGATTCTTGGAGCCCATATCACCGGCAGCAGGGCAACGGAGATACTGCATGAGGTACTTCTGGCTAAATCATCTGAACTGCTGCCGGAGGACGTTGCTTCCATGATCCATGCCCACCCGACTCTGTCGGAAACGGTAATGGAATCAATGAAGATGATAGAAGGGGCTGCCATACATATTTAGTGGTCCCCGGGGAACTACTTTAGTATATTGATAAGGATTATAAATCAGTATAAGGAGATAATTATGGAACGATCTGTTTCAACCATGCACGGAAACGCAATAACCCTGGTAGGTCAGGAACTGAAAGTCGGAGACAAGGCGCCGGATTTTACTGTCCTGGATAATGAACTGATGCCGAAATCCCTGAGTGACTACGCCGGGAAAAAGAAGCTCATCAGCGTCGTGCCCTCCCTGGACACAGGCGTGTGCGATGCCCAGACCCGCAGATTCAACGAGGAGGCGTCGAAACTTGGCGCTGATGTTGTAATTCTCACCATCAGTATGGACCTGCCTTTTGCCCAGAAGCGCTGGTGCGGTGCAGCCGGGGTGGATCAGGTAATAACCCTTTCGGACCATCGGGACGCGGATTTCGGACAGCGCTACGGTATGCTGATCAAGGAACTCAGGCTGTTGAACCGCGGTATTTTCGTTGTTGATGAAAACGACGTCATACGCTACATTGAAACAGTAAAAGAGAATACAAATCACCCCGACTATGATGCCGCGCTGAAGGCTCTTAAAGCATTATAGGTCTCTCCCTGGAAGGAGAGTTCCGGGGAAAAGAGGGATCAATGATTGCGACGAGCTTACGTGATAATGTCTATGCAATAACAGTTAACGATCGGACCACAGACCTTTTCGAAGGTCTGTGGCCCATCAGTCAGGAGGGGGTTTCCTACAACTCCTATCTGATTCAGGACGAAAAGACGGCCCTGATCGATCTGACCAAGGAGTTCAAAACCGATGAGCTCTTTGACAATGTGGGGATGATCAAGTCCCTGAAAGAGATTGATTACCTTGTGGTCAATCATATGGAACCGGACCACACCGGAGCAATGAAAGCCCTCAACCGTCTTAATCCGGATATAACCATCCTCTGCACCCCCAAGGCACGTCCCATGATAGAAAACTATTACGGGATTACCGAGAACGTGCGGGAGGTATCCGACGGAGAGGAGATCTCCCTGGGTAAAAAGACCCTGAAGTTCTTCCATACCCCCTTTGTTCACTGGCCGGAAACCATGATGACCTATCTGGTGGAGGAGAAAATCCTCTTCTCCTGCGACGGTTTCGGCGGTTACGGAGCTCTTACAGGGGCGATATTCGATGACCAGATACGGGACCTGGATTTCTATATCAAGGAGTCCCTGCGCTACTATACGAATATTGTCGCCAAGTTTACAAAGCCTGTCCTCAATGCCATAGAAAAACTGGCTGACTATCCCATCGAGATTATAGCCCCTTCCCACGGCCTGATATGGCGGGGGAATCCCGGTAAAATCGTGGAACTCTATCAGAAGTGGTCCGAATACGGAAAGGGGGATAACGAAAAAGGCGTTACCCTGCTGTACGGGACCATGTATGGAAATACCGAGACCATGATGAACCACGTAGCCAGGGGACTCGGTTCCGAGGGTGTCCCGGTCGATATCTTCGATGTCGCCCGTACCCATATGAGCTATATCCTTCCCTCCCTCTGGGTGAACCGGGGAGTCATTATCGGGGCCCCGACCTACGAGGGAAGCCTTTACCCCGCCATGTCCCTGGCTCTGGAGGAGGCATCGATTAAACGCGTATTAAACAAAAAAGCGGCCTATTTCGGCAGCTTCGGCTGGTCCGGCGGGGCCCTGCGGCAAATACAGAAGATGGTTGAACCCCTGAAATGGGAAATCCTGGACACCCTGGAGTTTCCCGGCGGTCCCACCGACAAGGAGCTGGAAAAAGCCTTTGAGTTCGGCGCCGCCTTTGGCCGCAGCATCAAGGCCTGATCAGATCAGTCTGAAGAATATAAAACTGCCGGGATAATAATTCCGGCAGTCTTTTTTATAGGGCTCCCTTATGTACCCCCGCTGTGGCGATACAGGAGAACCTCCAGGTTCTCCAGGGTTACCATTCCGTTATCGACCATCGAGTCGATAAGCGGCAAAAAGGCTTCGATCTTTTCGGGGGTGTCCACAATTTCGACAATAACCGGAAGATCTTCCGAGAGTCTCAGGATTTTAGCCGTATGAATGCGGCTCTTTTTTCCAAACCCCATCAGCCCCTTGACAACAGTTGCACCGGCAAGGCCCTGCCGCCGCGCCTCACGGACGATTGCCTCGTAGAGGGGGCGATGATCGTGACGGTCAGCTTCACCAATATAGATTCGAAGCATCTTTGCATCCCCGGATAATTCCATTGAAGCTCCTCCTTATATTAATCGTCCTATCATCAGACCAAGAAAAAAAGCGGCTATTCCGCTTGTTACCTGAAACAGAACATTGCCGAAGCCTGCAAGCAGCTGCGAGTCGGCAAACAAAAGACCGGTTTCCGAAATGAAGGTGGAGAAGGTCGTAAAGGCTCCCATGAAGCCACCGAGAATGATGATACGCAGTTCAGGGCTGACAAGATTGCGTTCCCCCGACGCCGACCAGATAATCCCGAAAAGCAGGCTTCCGAGGATATTTACCACCGCGGTTCCCCAGGGAAAGGAACTGCCCAGCCACCTGTAGACCAGTCCGCTGAGGCCGTATCGTGCCAGTGTGCCGCAGGCGCCCGCGGCGGCCAGCCAGAATAGTTTTTCAATCATTATACCGTCCTGTTTCCCCTCAGCGACTATAGCATGGGGGAGGATATAAAAAAACCGCCCCGCGGAACGGGGCGGCATGTGGACTGTTCTTTTCTATTTTCGGTAGAGCGGACGGGGGGTGTAATTCGTGTGGAGCAGTTCGTGGGCCTTCTTGCTGAGAGGCTTGCCGAGGAACTCCTTGTAGATCTGCTTAATCTCCGGGTTCTGGTGGGAACAGCGGATAACGGATTTTTCGTCATCGGCATACATACCGGCAATCCTTTTCTCACGTACATCGTCGGTTGTGTTGTAGGGCTGTCCGCCACCGGCGATACATCCGCCCCGGCAGGCCATTACCTCGATAAAATGGTAGGGAGGCTCTTTTCCCTTCTCCCGGGCATCCTGAATCTCCCGCATAACATCCCGCACATTGGCCATTCCGTGGGCGACAGCCACACGGACCTTTGTACCGTCGATGTCCACTTCACCGCGACGGACACCTTCCATACCGCGTACGGCATTGACCTTAACATCCTCCAGCTCTTTCCCGGTAACCAGGTTGTAGGCGGTTCGGATGGCTGCTTCCATAACGCCACCGGTGTTTCCAAAGATGGTACCGGCACCGGAGTAGCGTCCGATGGGAGAATCGGCTGCTTCATCGGGAAGGGAGTTAAAGTCGATGCCCAGGGCTTTAATAAGACGTGCAAGTTCCCGGGTGGTAAGTACAAGGTCCACGTCCTGCTGGCCCGAGGAGTACATCTTTTCGCAGCGGGTAATCTCGAACTTCTTGGCGGTGCAGGGCATGATCGCTGCAGAGAAGATATTCTCAGGCTTGATGCCCGCCCGGTCAGCGTAATAGGTCTTGGTTATTGCTCCCTGCATCATCATGGGACTCTTGGCGGTTGAGAAGTGGGGAATCATATCCGGGAAATACTTCTCCATATAGTCGGTCCAGGCAGGGCAGCAGCTGGTTATCTGGGGCAGAGTTCCCCCCTCGGTCAGGCGCTTTACGAGCTCGGTACCCTCTTCCATGATGGTCAGGTCTGCGGAAAAGTTGGTATCAAAAACCGCATCCACACCCATCATACGCAGGGCTGCATAAATCTTGCCGGTACTGATGGTACCGGGCGCCATGCCAAAAGCCTCTCCGATGGCAACCCGCACTGCCGGGGCAATCTGGACCGCGACATGTTTTTCCGGATCCCGTATTGCCCTCATAAGGGTGCGGGTCTCATCTTTTTCGTAAATGGCGCCTACGGGACAATGAGCTGAACACTGGCCGCACTTGATACAGGGTGTTTCATTCAGCAGAACATCCCCCGCTCCAGCCATACGGGTTCCATCCCCGCGGCCGATGAACTCCAGAGCCCATACGTCCTGCATCTGCTGGCATACGTTTACACAGCGTCCGCATTTGATGCATTTTTCGGGGTTAAGAATTATCGACGGGGTTGAATCGTCCAGGGGAATCTCGGGAACCCGGTGTTCAAAGGGAACATCCCGGATACCGAAGTCCGCAGCCAGGGTCTGGAGTTCACAGTTGCCGTTTCTCGGACAACTCAGGCAGTCGTTGGGATGGGTGGACATGATCAGCTGGATCACGGTGCGCCGGATCTCGTAGAGCTCCGGATCATGGGTTATTATCTTCATTCCATCCTGGACCTGGGTGGCACAGGCTCTGAAGAGTTTCGGGGATCCCTCAACCTTGACAACACATATTCCACAGGCTGCCCAGGCGGGGAGGTCGGCATGATAGCAGAGGGTTGGAATCTTGATTCCCACCAATTTAGCCGCTTTAAGAAGGGTCGTTCCTTTTGCAACCTCAAGGGGCAAGCCGTTAACCGTTATATTTACCATAGTACTGTTCTTCTCCTTATTCTCACCGGGTTCCTAGACCTTCAGCACCGCATCGAATTTACAAACCGTGTAACATTCGCCGCATTTTATGCACTGACTCTGATCAATTTCGTGGGGCGCACGCTTTTCTCCACTGATACAGTTAACCGGACAGCGTCGGGCGCACAGACCACAGCCGATACACTTCTCGGGATTAATCTCGAAACGCATCAGCTGCTTACACTTCCCGGCGGGACATTTTTTGTCTTCGATGTGGGCCTTGTATTCATCGATAAAATACTTGATGGTCGACAGGGTCGGGTTTGGAGCCGTCTGACCCAGTCCGCAGAGGGATGCCCGCTTCATGGCGGCCCCGATTGTTTCCAGCTTTTCGAGGTCCTCCATCTCTCCCTGTCCCTTGGTTATCTTGTCGAGGATGTCATACATGGTCTTGCCGCCGACCCGGCAGGGAGCGCACTTACCGCAGGACTCATCCACACAGAAACCGAGGTAGAACTTGGCGACGTCCACCATACAGTCGTCCTCATCCATGACGATGAGACCGCCGGACCCCATCATGGAACCAAGTTTGATCAGGTTGTCGTAATCGATGGGAGTGTCCAGGAAATCATCCTTGAGCACACCCCCGGAGGGTCCGCCGGTCTGGGCGGCCTTGAACTTCTTGCCGTCCTTTATACCACCGCCGATATCGAAGATGATCTCCCGCAGGGTGGTACCCATTGGTACTTCCACCAGACCGGAGTTGTTGATTTTTCCCGTAAGGGCAAAAACCTTGGTTCCGGTGGAACCTTCGGTACCTATTTTGGAGAACCACTCACCTCCCCTGGTTATTATAACCGGGATATTGGCCCAGGTCTCAACATTGTTGATTACCGTGGGCTTGCCCCAGATACCCTGAACTGCGGGAAAAGGAGGCCTGACTCTCGGCATACCCCGTTCTCCCTCGAGGGAAGCGATCAGGGCGGTTTCTTCACCGCAGACAAAGGCTCCGGCACCGAGGCGAATCTCTATATCGAAATTGAAACCGCTCCCCAGTATGTCATCACCCAGCAGATTCATATCCCGCGCCTGCTGCATGGCGGTTTTGAGGCGCTTGATCGCCAGGGGATACTCGGCACGGATGTAGATATATCCCTTGCTGGCACCGACGGTCCGACCGGCAATGGTCATGGCCTCGAGAATGGAGTGAGGGTCTCCCTCGAGGGTCGAACGGTCCATGTAGGCACCGGGATCGCCTTCATCGGCGTTACAGGCGATATACTTTTCGCTCTCATCCACATCCTTGGTGAACTTCCACTTCATCCAGGTGGGAAAGCCGGCGCCGCCGCGTCCCCGGAGTTTGGACTTTTTCAGTTCCTCCAGGACATCCTCGGGGCTCATTTCGAAAAGAACCTTCTCCAGGGCGGCATACCCGTCCCGGGCAATGTATTCGTTTATATCATCGGGGTTGATGAATCCGCAGTTCCTTAAAACGATACGGAACTGCTTCTGATAAAATTCGATATCCTCGAGGCCGGTACGGCTCATGCTCAGGGACTTGTCATAGAGCAGCCGGGGGACCTCGCGGCCTTTTACAAGGTGTTCAGCGACGATCTCTTTGGCGTCGTCCGGTTTTACCTGCACGTAAAAGGATTCGTCGGGAAGAACTTTAACGATGGGGCCCTGTTCACAAAAACCGAAACATCCGGTCTTGAGAATCTGGACTTCTTCGCGGATTCCAGCCTTTTCAGCTTCGTGGATAAGGTTCCTGAAGATATCATCGGCCTTCGCGGACTCGCATCCGGTACCACCGCAGACAAGTACATAATGTTTGAAGCTCATCCTACTTTTCCCCCTTCTCGATGATGTCGACGGCGGGCCGGTCGTAGATATGATCGTTCACCAGCTCATGTGCCATTATATGTTTGTGAACAATCTTGCGGGCCACCTCGTCATTCACATTCCCGTATATCACCGTCGGCATGCCGGGCATCAGAACTTCCACCGTCGGTTCTGCGTGGCAGAGCCCCAGACAGCCGGTCTGCTTGACGACAACGTCGGTCAGATTATTCTCTTCCAGTTCATTCAAAAAGGCTTCGTGGGTTTTTCGGGCTCCGGCGGCAATACCGCAGGTTCCTCCACCCACAACAATCTGGATGCTTTTTCCGGAAACATCCCGCCTGTCCATCTCTCTCTTTTTTTGCTCCCGCAGGGCGCGCAGCTCTTCCAAAGTCATGGTACCGCTCCTTATTTCTCTTTACCTTGTATCTCTTCTTCATGGGACGCCATATATCGGCGAACCAGGTTCTGGGAGGCAACACTTTCCAGCTCTCCCAGAGCATCTGTCAGTTCCGATCGTGTAATCCGGTAACTCCGCTCTCCTGAGCTGTCAAGTACACGGTGCAGCAGAACCGCTTCGTACTCCGTCGGTTTCAGTACAGCCCCGGCGAATGTTTCCGCCAGGTCTCCGACCGGGGGGGTATCGATATTATCAGCAGGAAAGGAGAAGAAAACCTCCGTGCCCTTTCCAGGTACTGACTCAATCCTGAAATCCCCGCCGCACTGTTCAGCCGCATGTATCAGAAAGGGAATTCCCAACCCGACCTTTCGTCCGGGGTGCTTTATTCCATCGGTGAAATAGGGATCCCGAATCCGGGACAACAGTTCCCTGTCCATTCCTGTGCCGTTGTCCCGCAGGGTGACCGAAATCTCCTCATTCGATTCAAGGATCTCAACCTCAACCAGGTTTGCGCCTGCTTCGAGGGAATTATCCACCAGATCGATGATAAAATCACCGACGGAAAAATGCATCAGGTATTCCGGAACTGGGCAATAACGTCGGGCAGGACGTCCTTTGTTACCTTACCGAAAACCTCTTCCCCTACAACCATTACCGGTGCGAGTCCGCAACAGCCGACACAGCGTACAGCCTCGATGGAGAATTCCCCGTCGTCGGTAACCTGGTTCACCCCTATTCCAAGGAGGTTTTCCAGTTCCTGCAGCAGATCTTCTCCGCCTTTCAGGTAGCATGCCGTTCCCATACATACCTGAATATTGTGCCGCCCCGGTTTATTCAGCTTGAAAAAATGATAAAAGGTAACGACACCATAGATTTTCGCCAAAGGAACATCCAGCAGTTCCGCGACCTTCATGGCCGCCTGTCGCGGGATATACCCGAACTCTTCCTGTACTCTGTGCAGGATCATAATCAGGTTCCCGGGTTTTTCTTTCCATTCCTCGATAAACTTCAACAGTTCGGAGGAGAACTGGATATCCGCCACCATTTGAGTAGACATGCAACCTCCCTTATCATACAATTGCAGTATTAGCCTAGCCGCCTGCAGTGTATCGGGAAGCGGCTGTTGTGACAAGTATTTGTTGTCCCGGAGGAATGAAATATTGCGAAATTTGTAGAAATAATCTTGTCTAAAATACTAATTTTAAGTAACTTAGCGCAGTTTATGTGAACGATTTCACTTTATTGAGAAGGTAACATGAATAAAGAACTTATATTGAGACTGACAAAATACAAACGGATACTGAGTAAACTGAAAGCCCTCGGACTGGAACGGGTTTTTTCCAACAACCTGGGAGATGCAATCGGCGTATCCCCGGCTCTGGTACGGAAAGATTTTTCCAATCTCAATCTCCCCGGCAACAAACGGGGGGGGTATAATATAGATGAACTGACCGAAAGGCTGGACCGTGTTCTGGGATACGATGAGAACCAGAACGTTATAATCGTCGGCTGCGGTCGCATAGGCACTGCACTGATGCGTTTCGATGAGTTCCATCACGAAGGCATCCGAATCAAGGCGGGCTTTGATGCCTCCCCTGAGAACGTGGACAACTCCACAGAAATTCCAGTATATCCTCTGGAGAAACTACCCGAGTTTGTAAAGGAAAATGACATCCGGGTTGGAATCATCGCCGTACCCGACAGCGCGGCATCCCAGGTCTTCGATCTGATGGTATCCGCGGGAATCAAGGGCATCCTCAACTTCGCCGCGGTCGAGCTGAAATGCGCCGGCGGTGACAAGGACTGCCCGGCAAACTGTACGGTCCACAACGTCAACATCGGTCTGGAAATCGAACATCTCTTTTACCAGCTCAATCTGACCGAATCCGGCATCGGCTGTGAGGACACCTGAGACGGGATATTCCCTGTGGAAACTCTTCAGATCTATCTGATTGCTGCCATAACAGCGGCCTGTCTGCTTGCCCTGCTCTCCCTTGTTCTTCTTATACAGATCAGGACACGTAAGCGGGAGACAGCCATGCCGGCGGAACTGATAAGCAGGATGGACCGAATCGACTCAATAGCCCGGGAGATGGAGACCCTGACCCGGGCTTTTCTTGTTCCCAGGACCAGGGGCGGTATGGGAGAGCAGCTGCTTGAAGATCTGCTCAAGGCATGGCTTCCTCCCCAGTATATTCTGCTTCAGCACCGTTTCAATAACGGAACCCGGGTGGACGCGGCGGTCAGGGTCGGCGACAGGATAGTCTCCATCGATGCAAAGTTCCCTTACGAGAGTATCGCTCCGCTTCTGGATAGGGAGACCGGCGGCCAGAACAGAACAAGAACCGGAGAACTGCGAAAGATATTCTGCGGATATGTGGATGATATCGCCGCAAAGTATATCCGTCCCGAAGAAAAAACCTTCCATTTTGCCCTTCTGTATATTCCGTCGGAGAACCTCTACTACCGGGCCTTTATAGAAAACCAGAACGGACTTATGGACTATGCCCTGAAAAAGAGCGTGGTTCCCGTAAGTCCCGGGAGCCTGTTTATCTACCTTCAGACCATCGCCGTGGGACTCAAGGGTTTCGCCCTTTCCCGGCACCAGCAAGAACTGATGGAGAGCCTCTATATGCTGCAGCGGGACTTCCGCTCCTTTGCGAAGAGCTATACCGTAACAGGGACCCAGCTGAGAAACGCGGCAAAAAACTTCGAGGATTCCCTGGGATCTTTTATTCGCCTGGAAACGACCCTGGAGCGGCTGGTGGAAAAAGGTCCGGAAAAGAGTCAGGACGAGACCTGATTCTTTGCTGTCTTTATCGCCTTTCCAACACAAGAAGCAGGGGCAGATGGTCAGAGTAACCCCTCATGGTTTTTCCACTGTATGCAAGCGGAGTCCCGTACTCGTTCAACAGCATCGGATCGTCGACCAGAATGCACCCGGCAACATCCCAGCCTGAACCGTCTGAAAGGCTCCGGTTCCAAAAAAAGTGATCGATCCTCTCCCAGGTGCCGCCGTAAAAATAGCTCCCCCCTTCCGGTATTTCCGACCAGAAGGCGTAAAAATCCTGAGCAGCAGCTGATTCCCCCCCAACACAAATCACGGGAGGAGCAACGCAGTCCTCCTGTGTCCCCAGAGCGGTCGGATATTCCCGCCCCGTCTCCCAGGGGTCTTCGTTAAAGTCTCCGGCAAAGAGAATGTTAATACCCGCGAAGTCCCTGTTCAGTTCCTCTGTCCGGCGCTGCAGCAGCAGGGCGGAGCGGAGGCGCTGTGGTTCGGTCGCTTCGGCTCCTCCAAGGCGGGATTTCCAGTGGTTGTTCATGAGTACGATTCTCTCTCCCCGTTCATCGCCCTCCGGATTAAGCCATATCTCGAGAATATTGCGCTCGGAGTCGCTCCCGCCGGGGCGATGAACCAGCAGCTTTTCCACCGGAATCCGGGAGAGCAGGCCGGTCTGAACAGCAGCGCCCTGGGCCCGGGGGGCGGCATGGAAATCGTAGCCCCCCAGGGGGAGAAAATCCCGGGACAGCCGTTCCAGGGTTCCGCTGTTCTCCACCTCCTGGAGAAGGAGAATATCGGGCTCCTCCGGGGCTTTCTGAATCGCCGCAGCCAGGGCGGCGAGCTTTCCAAGGTAGGTCTCGTTGGTCCATTCCCCCGAAGAGGGATCGTATTCGGGGTATTCTCCGCCCTGCCGGACGTCATCGAAGAGGTTCTGACAATTATAACTTAAAATAACGAGCCGGTTGTCGCCGTTTCCAAAAGGATCCATGGGACAACCGGCGCATCCGGTAAGTACGAAGATAATCAACACTGAAGCCCGGCGGATATTCCTTTTCACAGAGGCACCTCCACAGGGAAGAACCGCGGAAAAGCCCCGGCGCTTCAGGAATCAGCGCATTTTCTTTACATATTCGTCAACGGCCGCAACCTCGTCCAGGCCGCCTGCTTCAGGTGTAAAGGTAGTTCCGGTAATACCTTCATAGGCGCCCACATAACGACGGGCCGTCTCGATACGGACCTCATCGGGGATCTCCGGAGCTTCTCCGTCTCCCATGAATCCCTTGTCCATGAGCCACTGACGAAGGTACTCCTTATCCAGCTTGTGGGGGTCCTTTCCCGCCCTGAACTGCTGATCATAGGAGTCGGCAAACCAGAAACGGCTTGAATCAGGGGTATGGACCTCGTCCACCAGGTACACCTGTCCGTTCAGGATACCGAATTCGTACTTTGTGTCCACCAGGATCAGCCCCTGACGGGCACAGTCGTCGGTTCCACGTCGGAAAAGAGCAATCGCCGCCTTCTGGACGGTGTCCCATACGGCGGGATCAACCAGCCCCTGACGCAGGATCTCCTCGGAAGAGATCGGTTCATCATGCAGTCCCTGTTCAGCCTTCGTGGAAGGGGTAATAAGGGGTGTTTCAAAGCGCTGGTTCATCTGCATACCCGAAGGCAGGGCGATCCCGGAGACGGGCTTGCCGGCCTTGTAATCCCGCCAGGCGGAACCGGTCAGGTATCCCCGGACAACGACCTCCACCGGGAGCATCTCGCATTTCCGTACCGCCACGGTTCGGGGGGTAACGCTCTCGATTATATGGTTGGGCAGGATGTCTTCGGTTCGGGAAAACCAGTGCAGCGCGACCTTGTTCAGGACCTCGCCCTTGCAGGGAATAGTGGACAAAACCCGGTCGAAGGCGGAGATGCGGTCCGATGTGGAGATAACCAGGGTGTCGCCAAGATCGATGATATCCCGGACCTTTCCGCTGAATACCCTGCTTCCGCAGGGCAGGGTTTCCGGAAGCCCCTGAAAGGTCCGCTTGATCTCTTTTTCCAGAAAAGAATAGGCCATATTATTCCCCCAGTTCGGAACGGTTTGAGACAATCCGCTTGATCAGGCCGTAGTCTTCAGCCTCAGCGGCATTCATCCAGTAATCCCTGTCCGTATCCTTTTCAACCTTTGAGATATCCTGACCGGTCTCATCAGAGATAAGCTTGTTGATCTTGGCCTTCAGCTTTTCAATCTCCCTGGCGTGTATCTCGATTTCCGTGGCAACCCCGCGTACGCCGCTCAAAGGCTGATGAATAAGATAGTGGGAGTTGGGCAGCCCCAGACGCCTCTCTTTGGGGGCGGCCAGAAGAATCAGCGCTCCGGCACTGGCAACCAGTCCCATACCGATGGTATAGACTTTGGGAGAGACAAAGCGGATCATATCAAAGATGGCATAGCCTGCATCCGCGTCCCCGCCGGGGGAGTCGATAAATACCCTGATGGGATCATCCCCTTCTGTTTCAAGCAGGAGCAGCTGACGTATTACCCTCTCGGCAAGCTCCTTGTTGACCTCTCCCGAAAGAAGAATGTTCCGGGTCTTCAGCATCCGTTCAATAAGGGGTTCCGGACCTTTCTGTTTATCCTGTTCATTGTCATCTTCGAGACGCATTATTCTCTCCTAATAAAAACTCCCCACCGGGGTGGACTATATACATACTACCGTAAAGCACCTATTGTCAATCAAAGTTAACTAAGAGTAGGATCAGAGCCATGAAAGCAGCCTTTGCGGCCATTATTGGACGCCCCTCGGTGGGAAAATCAACATTGCTCAATACTTTATGCGGAAACAAGGTTTCCATTGTCGCGCCATCCCCCCAGACAACCAGGAACACGATCCGTGGAATTCATTCCGATGAGAGGGGCCAGATCGTCTTCCTGGACACCCCCGGATTCCATGATTCTGAAAAGAAGATGAACCGCTACCTCAAGGAAAACGCTCTTTCCGCCCTCCAGGAGATAGATCTGGTCGTCTACATGATTGATCCTACCCGGCCGGCGGGGGTGGAAGAAAAGACCCTCATGGCTCTTCTGGCTCCACGAAACAGGACAACCATCGCTGTTATAAACAAGAGCGACCTTCCGGGGGCCAGGATCGAACAGATCAGCGAACTCCTTCGCAGCGAGCTCGATCCGGCGGAGCTGCTTGTCCTGTCCGCCAGGACGGGAGAAGGGACAGAAAAACTGCTGGAGGTCCTGTACAGCCATGCACCGGAGGGGGAACCCTTCTATCCGCCGGAATACTATACTGACCAGGAGCCCGGTTTCAGGGCCTCGGAGATCATCAGGGAATGGGCGGTTAATCGCGTAAGCCAGGAGGTCCCCCACGCCATCTACGTGGAAATAGCCGACATGGAAGAACGGGAGGTGCAGACCTCCGCAGGAGAAACCCGCTACAAGCTATGGATACGGGCCTTTCTGGTGGTGGAACGGGAGAGCCAGAAAGGCATCCTGGTGGGGAAGAAGGGCAAGCTGATAAGCGAAATCCGCAAGGGGGCCCGGAAGGACCTGGAGAAGATATTTCCCCACCGCGTAGAACTGGATCTTCGGGTAAAAGTCAATCCAAAATGGCGAAACAAGGACCCGCTTTTAAAACGGCTCCTCTCATGATAAAAATTCGGTCACGAAATTCTCTCCATCCCGTATTCTCGGGATCGATATAGCCGTATATTACTGGTATAGACACCGACCGGCTGCGTCCGGGAGGGGCTTCCGACTCGGCCGATTATCGGTGGAGGAGGTGGAGTATGGCGGTTATATGTATTTCCCGCGAACTCGCTGCGAACGGTGAAGAGACGGCCAGAGAGCTTACGAAAATCAACGGATACCGTTTTATCGAACGCGAATTCATCGAATCCCGCATGCTTGAAAAAAAGATCGAACCCCAGGACATCAGGCATTTTGATGAACACAAACCCGGTCCCTTGAGTCTGATGCCGGAACGGCGTTTACGCTTTCTGCAAATCCTCAAGGAGATAATCCTCGATGAAGCCTCAAAGGGGAACTGCATAATTCTTGGACGAGGGGCCGGCGCGATACTGCGGGGAATTCCGGGAATTGTTTCGGTTCGGCTCATCGCCCCCCATGATGTCCGGATACACCGCATAAAACTCGCTCACAAATGCGACGAACGGACAGCTGAACATCAGATTCGTCAGAGCGACCACGACAGAAGAGGATTTCTGAAATACTTTTTCGACCTGAACTGGCAGGACGGGGATATCTACGATCTGACCGTAAATACCGCATCCCTCAATCCCGCGGGAACGGCCTTGCTCATCGACAAATATCGGGAGCTCACCGTCAGTTCTGCGGATGAGAAACTGGGTATCCAGCGCATGAGGGACAGAAAAATTGAAGCCGCGGTTATAACCGAGATTATTTATACCAGAAAAATCCGGGTTCAGGGTTTTTCCGCCGTAATGGACAAAGGCAGACTGATTCTGAACGGCGTGGCCTCTTCCAGGGAGGAAGCCCGGGAAGCAGAGGCAGCGGTACGCGGCATCGAGGGCGTTGAAGCTCTGGACAACCAGATTGCGGTCCTTCCCCACGCCACGGCGAGCTGATTAATCGGGTATCCTTTCAGAAAGCCCCAAAGGATACCCTCTATCAGCACTTATTCAAAGAGAAATCCCCAGGATACGGGTACCTCGACCCTGTTCTCATAGGCGTCGAAAAAACTCACACCGGATTTATCAAAACGGGCATGGGTAACCTTTCCGAAGCTTTTGGTGATTCGTGCAACTCCCTGGATATACGGAACGGTGAGAGCCTGATTCTCCTTCAACCGAAGGGATGTGGAAATACCGATTTCTGAAAGAGGGTTCTTTCTGGCGGAATATTTCAGTCCCTCGGCGAAATAGGACCGGACATCCTCCAGTCCGAGGCAGCAGGTCCTGCCGCTCCAGGGAACCTGATGCCGTCCGCGGTTCTCCATCCACAGGATGGTGGAATTGAGTATCTCCGGATTCTTTAAGGCAAACCAGAGGTAACCTTCGGACGGGGCGCCGGCACAGATCCAGGCGGGTTTCCCCTGGGCCCTGGGCTGGCGCTGGTAAATCTGCAGGACGTCTCCGAAACCTTCCCGGGCAGGAAAAACAGAGCAGTCCGCGTAGGGATCCTCCTTCCAGATGGTAGGGACCTTTTCGATACGGGTAAATCTGGCAGAAGGCGACAGGGAGTAGTACTCCTGAGTTCTGTACGCAGGTTCCCTCCTGGGAGCAACCATACCGAACCGGATCGGACTGTGGCTTATCAGGAAACGTCCCTTTCCCGGCTCAGCGAGAATGGCATGGTGCCCGAGACTCAAGGGACCGGTGAAACCTTCGATGATATGCCGCTGGTAGATGACGGATTCATCCTTCTTTAAGAAGATCTCCTTTCTGACAGAACCCTCCCTGATCCTGGTCCTGATGCGTGTGGAAAGAAAGACATCCTCCCCTTCAATGGTTACCGTGGGAGACTCCCACTGGCCGACAGCCGACTCGCCATGGGAGGGATGTTCCTCTTTGCGGTAGGCATTATCGATACCGAAGGGTACACAGAAAAAATCTCCCCGCATGGGCCGCAGCACCGGCCGTTCGGGTATCTGGTGCTCATCCTGCCAGGGACTGATAAAATACGGTTCCAGGGGCTTTTTTGAGGAATGGAAAAAGCTGACCGGGGCCATATGGCCCCCGGTTTCAGTCAGAAACAGTCTGACAGTATTGTTCTCCAGAAACCACCCGTTTTGACCGTGGGAGACGCTTTTTCTCACCTTTGTGCCCTCCTCATCTGTCCCGGGTCACCGAGTACCCCGCCGGGGAAAGAAATCAATACTTCTCCAGTAAGGGAAGTATACGCTCCCTGCCGGCGCTCAGGATAAATGCGGCCAGCCGGGGTCCCTTTTCTTTTCCGATAAGCGCCCGATATACCAGGGCAAAGAAATCCGGAGCTTCGAAGCCATGCCCGCCGGCAACAGCATATATGGCCTCGCTCAAGGTTTTTTCATCGTAGTCCTGCAGATTGCCGACCACTTCCGCCAGAGCCTTCAAAGAGGACTTCTCTTCCCCGGAAAGTTCGAGGGGTGCAGTGTCCGCGGACTTCAGGGAGAAGCGGAAATCCTCGGGAGCATAGGAGGTAATCCAGTTCCAGGCGCATTCCGCACGCTTCCTGAGCCTCTCCTGCTGATACTCCTGTACATCCGGCAGGGCGGCTATGGTCTGGTCGATATCTCCGTTATAGGTCTGAAGCAGATTTGTCAGGTGGCGAATGGGAATTTGATAGGGAATCTTTTCGGGAGCGGCCCCCACCTGGGACAGCTCGTAAATCCTGGCCTGCTTTTCCCACTTCTTGCGCTGTTTTTCCGTCTCCGGCTTATCGAAGAAGATGCGTTCACATTTGTCGTAGTCCTCATAAATCTTGAGAACATCCAGATCGAAGGAGATGGCGAACTCGGTATTCGGCCGGGTTCCTGCGAAGAGAAAACGTGTGACCTCGGGGGTGTAGATCTCGAGGACATCCGCGAGGCTGACGACCTCACCCGAGGACGATGATATCTTGCCTCCCCTGCCCTTGATGCGGACAAAGTCGTACTGGAAGGTTACGGGGGACTCTCCGCCGTATACGGCCTGGACAATCTTCCTGGCGGTATCGAAGCTGCCCCCCTCGGAATGGTGGTCCTTTCCGGCGGGTTCAAAATCCACCCCTTCCCTGAACCAACGCATGGGCCAGTCGATGCGCCAGGGCAGCTTGACCGTGGATGCCTCCCGGAGATCCAGGGTCTCACTGTTGCCGCAGGAATCGCAGCTGTAGCTGACCGACCAGTCGCCGTCCCAGGAATCCACCCTTGTTGTGTCCCGGCCGCAGGCGGTACAGAAAACGGACAGAGGGATCCACTCATCAGGGAGAGGACTCGTGCGGTGCTCGTCAAGAATGGCCCGGACCGCTTCCTGATGCTCCAGGGCTGTGCGTATTTCCGAGGCGTATCCGGAGGCCCCATACTCCTTTGCCTGGTAGATATATTCGGGATTGATACCCACCAGGGGCAGCAGCTCTTCCACGGCTTTCTCATTGGCCCGGGCATAGCTCTCTTCCCTGCCGTGGGGATCGGGAACTTCGGTAATGGATTTACGCAGGTATTTTTCCAGCTCCTGCGGATCGGGCATGTTCTTTGGAACCTTGCGGAATACGTCGAAGTCGTCCCAGGAATAGATGAAACGAACCTCTTTGCCCCGGTCCTTCAGTGCCCGGGCCACCAGTTCGGTGGAGATAATCTCCCGGAAATTGCCGATATGGACTGTACCGGAGGGGGTAATTCCGGAAGCACAGGTGTACACGGGCTTGTCGCCCTTTTCTCTGATGATCTTGTCTGCGTTGACGTCTGCCCAATGGGAAGTTTTCGGTGCCATGAGAGCTACTATACCGCAGCAGCGGCAGGAACTTCAAGCAAGCGCTCAGTCGGGAAATACATTGATTATGTAGGTGTAACTGCCTGCGGGAAAATAACTGGAAGCAGCCGATCCGCTTTCGTCCGTCTGATACGCCATGGTCGCCTGACCGCTGTCATGATGGAAAATCATGTACAGGAGACCCCAGTTGTCCGGCCCGTTTCCGAAAACAAAAGTCCCTTCTCCTCGAAGTTCGTCCTTAAGACCGTCAGCTGATATTTCCACTACCGCCAGGTCTCCGGAGAGACTGGTGGTGCGACCGTTTTCGTTTATGCCTTCAGGTGCGGAAAAGGGCAGATCGTAGTCGCTTGCGGTATACGAGTTATAGGTAAACGAAGAACTGTAGCCATGAAACATGGTGGCACCGCTGCCGCTTCCGCCGTCAAGGGGAACAGCATTGGCGGAATCGAAAAACATACCGAGGAATTCCGACACCCCATGCCAGGATTCGTTATCAAACTCCAGGGAGCGCAGGGCGGGGATATCCCTGCCGGTGGTATTCGGGGGACTGACCTCCAGAGGATTACCCGGACCGGCATATGCCCATGTACCGTAGGCAGTCTCTTCGCCATCGTAAAACTCCTGATAGTCAGATGGAGTTATGACCCTGAGTTCCGTTTCACTTACCACGGGCATAAAGGCGGGAGAATAGAACAGGTATTCACAGCCGGCAAGGGAGAGTATTGATGCAAGGGCTGCAGGCAGAAATACTGCCTTGAAAATCAGCTTTTTCATTTGAGTTTCGCTCCGAACCCGATCATGGGAAATCCTCCCACGGGAGAAAAGTAGTACTCCGCTTCAAAGAAAAGCGTCATTTTCGGCAGCCGGGGAAGATCCGTGGGGACCTCGATTCCCAGGGCAGGTCCCGCAGCTCCGGAAAACATCAAATCCTTCATGCCCACATGAAGAAGAGCGGCCAGGTATGGCTTAATCGGAACATCAAAAGGGGCCGCCGGAAAGAGCAGGGTCTTCGCCGTTGCGGAGGGAATGGGTTTGAGGGGTTCAAAGTAATCGCCGCTGATTCCCGCGTAAATATTGAAGGAGAGAAAATCCTTAAGAGCATCAAAACCGGCTCCGGCCATGAACCAGGCGCCGCCCCCCACCTGGGCCGCCGTGTAGGGTTTACTGATCCAGGGACGTCGTCGCTTCTCCGTATCCGGCAGTCCCTCTTCCTTGATCCTGCGGAGGGTGGCCCGGTTGTCCGCCGCCGCGGAAAAGGGAGATGCTATCAGATCATACAGAACAAAGGACCAGAAGGGAATCTGCCAGAGGGCAACACTGAGATCGTCCTCCATGTAGTCCGTTTCGCTGGCCCACATAATCAACCCGAGGGAGAGGGCCGACCCTGCGCTGAGGATTCCGGAGGTCACGAGATCATCCTGCAGGGCATACCCGAAACGCGGGGCCGCAGCCAGCATCATGGGCCAGGGCGGCGGGCCGTCTTCAACCCCGGGCAGAAACATGAAGGCCATCTGTCCGGCGGTGAGCAGGACATTCGTGGCGGCCCCCAGCCAGACCCTGTTCAGGGCCGGCTGTATTGCAGGATCCCGGGGATCAGGATAGAGCTCGAAAAGCTGGTTCGGTTCCCTGAATTCAGCTTCCAGGGGGATAAGATGCTCTCCCTCGAGCAACAGCTGAGTTCCGAGGCCGGGAAAAGCAGGATCCGTTACAAGGGGCGTACGGCCGAGAAAGACCTCGCCGGAATAGACAGCCGCGTTCCTGGGCCGGGAGGTAATTACATTTGACCCTTCCACGGGGACCGGAGGTGCAAGGCCGTCGTTCCAGTCTCCGAAATCAAGGCCCGGAGAGACCTGTACGGGAATCAGGTATTCCCGCCCCTCTTCTATGTCGAGGAGATAGCTGACAAGATGGTAGGGTTGGTTTTCTCCTGCTCCCGGGAGAATATAGACGGAAACCTTCCGTTCGCCGTACAGCACATCCCGCCGGGGGATATCGTCCCCCACGGGAATTCCGTCCACTTCTATTCTGTAGGAGAATCCCCGGGTCTGATTATCAAAAACAAGACGGCCATAGCCGACATGAATCCCGGTAAACTCCCGGGCAGCCTGGGCTGTCGCCATGTCCATGGCGTCAAAGAGGTCGAAAAAACTCCCGGCCTCAACTGCTTCATGGGGGGTTTCGGTATCATTGGCGGAATCCCAGGAGAAGGTCTGAATCCTATACCCTCCCCCGGGCAGCACCTCCAGGGAACCGTATAGTGCGTAATCGATGAACCCCTCCTTAAGATCCTCAAAGGCTGTTTCGGAATCCAGGGGAGAGGCCGAATCCATGGGCACGACCTTGTACCGATCAAGGAGCTGAAGGGTTAAAACCAGGGTTTCCCCTGCAGTCTCGGCAAGGCTGATAATTCCCGGATCCGCCGAGGAGGTGCTGAAAGAGTAAACCCCTACCCGCGTACGCGCCTGCTGGGCATACAGTAGAAACCCCGGGAAAAATAAAAGAAACAAAACGACTGCCGCTGCAAAACTCTTTTTCTGTTTCACTTACTATCAATAGTAGTCGCTTTTTCTAGCTTTCTCAAGAAAAAGTATCATGGAAGAATCTATGGGCACATCTCCATTTAAGGTGCCCCTGTTAAGCATAATCAGGCAAACTCGTCTATCTGATGTTCCCGCCGCATTTCTTCTTCACGTCTCCGGGCTTCCTCTTCCTCCTGCCGGATACGCTCCTCTTCCCGGATGCGTTCTTCCTCCCGAATACGTTCATTATCGGGAGCCTCCCTCCTGGGCGAAACAGGAGACGAAACAGGTGTCATGGGGCCAATTTCTTCGACACTCACAGGCTGCCTCCTCTGGGATTTTTTCCCATTTCCTGTTAAATTTACTCACTATGAAGAGTCCAGTCAAAGTTCTTGCCCTCCTTAGTTTCCTGATTGCCCTGTATTCCCTCCCGGGCTGGTCACAGGATCAGCTGTACAGGGAAAGCGGCGGTGCCTCCTGGTATGGTCCCGGCTTTCACGGGAGGATTACCGCAAGCGGAGAACGCTTCAATACCAACGACCTCACTGCAGCTCACAAAACCCTGCCCTTCGGAACGCGGGTTCGGGTAACGAATACCGCCAACGGAAAAAGCGTCACAGTGCGTATCAACGATCGCGGACCTTTCGTTCAGGGAAGGATAATCGACCTGTCCAGGGCAGCGGCGGAACAGCTCGGCATGCTGGAGAGCGGTACGGCCCAGGTCCTGGTGGAAGAACTCGGGAGCCGGGGAGTCGCAGAAGCATCTCCCGCAGGAGAAAGGGCAAAACCCTCAGGCTCCGAAAAATCCGTTCAGGTGGCCTCCTTTGGAGACAGGAGCAATGCCGAAAGACTTGCATCACGCCTTGACGGGGCAGGTTTACAGGCGGAGATCCGCCAGGCTGGTAGTTTTTACCGGGTCATCGTTCCGGGCGTATCTGAAGAGAAGCTTGACGGAGTTCTGAAATCCCTTGACGAGCTCGGATTTTCCAATCCACTGGTTCGATAGAAGAAAACATCCCCTGCTCCGGATTATTCCAGGAGGCTGCGAAAATCCCGCTCACCATGGAAACGGTAGTAGAGCCGTCCCGTGGCGGGAAAGAAATAGAGGCTGCGGCCGGTCTTACCTCCGGTATCCTCAAACACGACGGAGATCCTGTGCTGCCGGAGCAGGGATCGGGCCATGTCAATATTCCCCGCTCCCACGCGAAAGAAGTCTTTACCCGCCGGAGCCACTTCTGACCCTCCGATGAGATATGCCGAGAGACTGGAAGCGGGTATCCCCTGATTTGTAAGAACCTTGAGCATCTGTTTGAAAGCGCAGGTCATGTACCTGAATTTACCCGGTTCTCCGGAAAGTCTTTCACAATCCTCGGGGCAGTCCTTACTGCAGTCCAGGTTCTTCAAGCGCCGCTGAGGCAACTGGGCGTGACAGATTGCCCCGATTCCCGCCTTGCGGTTAAAAAGGGCCACTGCGACACAGGATCCCAGAAGGGTCCAGACCCGGGGCCCCGGGCCGCCGGTATGAATGTATAATTCGCCGGGATAGAGGGATATATCCTCCGTCTCGCCGGGAGGTACTGTCTTGATTATGGATTCCTTCACTGTATCAAGCATATACAAAAAGAGGATTAAAATACAGACACACAGAAATTAATCAAAAACTAATACTTTCCTGACATTCTACCTTCACACTCGGCCCATGAAGATCAGCCGAAAACTCCAGATTGAATCGATCATCATCCTGATGCAGCTTATCGGCGACCGATCCCCGCGCTGAGGACACAGCCTGCTTCGGTCATACGTTCCTCAATAACGAATCCGGAACCTGCAATAAGATCGAAGGTCTCCCTGTTCAGGTGACAGTTTCCGCTGATCCGCCGCCAGAATGGCGTCAGGGAGTGCTGGACCGCCCGGGTAAGAGGGGAGCATCCGAGCACATGCTCGAGGAAGAGGATTCTGCCCCCCGGTTTCAACACACGCTGTATTTCTGCGAGTCCCGCAGCCGGATCTTCCACGGAGCAGAACAGCAGGGTGAATACCACGGTATCGAAGGTTTTATCCTCAAAGGGGAGACGGGAGACATCTGCCTCCACCACCTCTGCTTTATACCTGAAGGCCCGCCTGAGAAGAAGTCGGCCGGGTTTATGATCGCTGAGAATCAGCGAAGAAAGCTGTGCTTGATTGTAGTATTTCAGGTTTGCCCCTGTTCCTGCACCGGTTTCCAGCACATCTCCCTCTGCCCGGGGAATAATCCTTCTTCGCAGTCGCGCGATTCCCGCCGCTTCCAGAGGGACCATGAAAAGGTCGTACAGGCGGCTGGAAAGAAGTCTGTTTGAACCGGGCGAAGACGGAACCCGGGAACCGGTGTCGGTATCCTTCATAAGAGTTAAAGTACTATATTCGCAGGCAAAAATGTAGCAGCCTGGCGCAAAATATCCTGCCCCGGAGATGTCATCCCTTCCGGCATAATCCGGATGCAGACGGCATCAAAGCGCCTTACAGACTCAGTATGATATAGGCGGAGGCAATGGAGCTGAGGACAGGAATGATAAGTCCTCCCCGCACCCAGGCGACAAGGGCAGCCGCAGCGACTCCCGCGATACCGGCGACGGGACGCTCCGGAAAGGACAACAGCACTGCGGGAAAAATCAGAGCCCCCAGCGCGGCGACGGGCATTACCGCAAGAAGCCGGCGGAGAAATCCGGGTATATTTTCCGGAAAACCGACAAGGAAGGGGATCGCCCGGGGAAGATAGGTTGCCAGAGCGGCGCCGGCTATAATCATCACAATATCGCTTCTCACAGGGCCTCCCGGTACTCCGGCGATGGGGGAATATAGAAAGCACCGAAAAGAGCCGCCGCAATCAGGGCCACGACGAAGGACCAGCCGATGGAGAGACCGGCTCCGTATACCATTACGCAGTTGATTGCTGCGGCCAGTCCGGCTACCACCAGGTTCCTGCTTTCCCGCTTGACCTCCGGGACAAGAAGGGCTGCAAAGAGGGCATATAAGGTTCCCCCCACCGCCGCCTGAACAGGCCCGGGCAGTACCGCACCGAAGAGATACCCGGTGACAGTCCCGGAAATCCACCCGGCGTAGGAAACAGCTTCGAGTCCGGCCATAAACCGGGGTTCAAGGTAAGACTCACGGAGAGAGGCAACCGCAAAAACCTCGTCGGTATTACCGAAAGCCGCAAGACCGCGCAGCAGAAGACCGCAGCGCAGTTTGGGACGCAGGGAGGCGCTCATCAGGAGGTAGCGCAGGTTGACAAGAAGCACACCGGTAATAATCTCATAGAGGGCCGACCCGGTTAAGGTTAAATTAAGGGCCAGAAACTGGGAGGCCCCCGCGAAGTTGGTCATGGAAAAAAGAAGAACAGCGGGAAAATCCAGGCCTCCGTTGCGGGCAAGAAGACCGAAGGCGACAGCCGCCGGAAAGTAGCCGATAAAAATCGGCACTCCCTGGAGCAGCCCCTGTCTGAAAGATGATTGACGCATTATGTTGTCCACCGGCATGGGCTACACGTTACAGATATCCAGCTTGCCGTGTCAATCTGATTGAGGTATAGTCTTCCTTGAATATGATTAGCCTGAAGAATCTTGAAGAAGCTGAACGACTGATCAGCGAAAACCCCATGGCCCTGCTCTATCTCAGCAGGCCGGACTGCGGTGTCTGCACGGCGATCAGGCCCAAGGTGGAAGGACTTCTGAAGGAATACCCACGGATCAGAGCCGGGTACGTCGATCTTGATCAGATCCCCGAAGCGGCGGGAAGATTCTCCGTTTATACCATCCCCGCTATCCTGGTCTACGCCGAAGGGAAGGAGACCGTCCGGGAGGCCCGTTACATTAGCCTGGACGATCTGGAGACCAGGATCGCCCGGCCCTACAGGTTCCTGTTTTCCTAGAAGCCGGCATCAGGGTACACCGGCACCCTGCTTCCCCTCTTCCCGGTGAAGTCCCTGGTATACATCGGTTCTGTCCACATAGACGCTTACACTGCAGGAGTTCGTGTAACGGGATTCAATGCTCAGACGAAGGGAGCTGAGGCCGATCTCTGTTTCAATGGAAGAATCCGGCTTTGCGGTATCCAGGGAGAAACTGTGTTCTTCTCCTTCGTAGCTGTACACAACATTGAGAGTCCCCCTGGATTCGCTGAATCGCGCCTCCCCGGAAACAGCTGCCGCAACGGAATTTCCCTTTCTGTCCGTAAAGGAAAGATCATCCCTGAAACTCATTTCATTTTTCCCGTCGGAATAGAGGGTTTCGCTCAGACGGAACAGCTGCTGCAGATCGTAGAGGATGGAATTGAAATGACGCTCGTTGGCCCGCAGGACGGAACGACCTCCGGGACTCACCTGAACCTTTGCAGACCAGTTGTGAAAGCTTATCTCCGGAAGCCTGACGACACCGAAGTCTCCACCGAGATCTGTCTCCACCACGTGGGTCCCCGGACTGATGCCGGTAATTGCAAAGGGGACCCTTGAGTCACCGGTGGTATAACCGATAAAGTCCCCGTCCACTCGTATCTCCGCGTCCACGAGATTGGAATAGAGCAGGATCTCCCCGGGTTTTTCATCCTGGAAAGACAAGATTGAACGACCGCTGTCAGGGTCGGTAAAACTGATCCTTCCCCCGTTGATGGCTGCCACCGACTTTTCGGCGAGGCGATGAAGAGTATTCTCCGTGGCCCCCCGCTCCGAGACCGCCCGTACCGAGCCGGATTCCACATCGGTTATGGTCAGGGAAAAGAGTACGTCCCCGCCCATGAAAACATAACTTCCGTGAATCAGAACATCGGCCCCCACCAGGCGTCCGATCTGAACCGACTTCTCCTCCCTGGTAAGACCGGTCAGGGCCAGTCGTTGCTCCTCCAGCACATCATCAATGCTGCTGCGGTTTACAAGGACAATACCCGGTGCGCGGGAAAGGTCAAAGAGCAGCAGGCCCTCGACGATACCCGCCAGGTAATCGTAGCGGGGATCCCCGCCGGCGTTTTCTATTCCCGACAGCGCAACAGCACTCTCGCTCCATGCGGAGAAAACCGGCATGGCGGCAATCAGGAGCAGCAGAAGGAGGACAGAAGATATTCTTTTCACGTAAAAACCTCACTTTTACATGAATCAGCTTAGCCGGAAATCGAGCCTTTAGCAATAATTCTTTGCTTGACAGGGTGAAGGGGCGATTCTATGGTTGAATATGATGAAAAGATACGATGTCGTCGTTATCGGCGCAGGCGTCAGCGGCGCTGCCATTGCCAGGCGGCTTTCGGCCTACCGGCTTTCCATTGCCCTTCTGGAGAAGGAGATCGATGTGAGCTTCGGGGTCTCCAAGGCCAATTCCGGAGTGATTCACGGTGGATTCCACCACTCGCCGGATCTGCTGAAATCGAGGCTCGAGATTCAGGGAAACCTGATGTATGACAAGCTGCAGCGGGAACTCCACTTTCCCTTCCGACGCTGCGGTATACTGGTTGCCGCCTTTTCCACTGAAGAGATGCGTATTGTTCAGGAGCTCTACAATCGGGGCGTTGCCAATGGAGCGATCGGCATAGAACTGTGCAACGGCGACAGGATGCATATGCTGGAACCCAAACTGAATTCCGATGTGATGGGAGGACTTTTCGCCCCCGGCGGCGGAATCGTGGAACCCTACCGTCTGGTATTCAGCCTGGTTGAATCAGCAGTCCTGAACGGAGTGGATCTTCATACGAATTTCGATGTGGCGGGAGTAGAAAAATCAGGAAAAACCGGATCCGAAGACCGGGAATATGTTCTGCACGGTTCTGATGGACAAAGCATCAGGGGCCGATGGGTAATCAATGCCGCCGGACTCTTTGCCGACCGGATCTCCGGACTTTTCGGTGCCGAGGACTTCCGCATACATCCCCGCAAAGGGGAGGAGTTTCTGCTGGACCGGGAGGCCTCGGCCCATACCGGCAGGGTGATTTTTCCGGTTCCGAATCCGGTTTCCAAGGGCATGCTGGTCATTCCCACAGTGGAAGGCACAACCATGATAGGACCCACCGCCCTAGAAACCGACGACAAGGAAGATCTTGCTACCAGCAGCGAGAATTTTGAAAAGGTCTTTTACTCAGCCCGAAGGCTGATCCCCTCCGTGTCAGAGCGGGACATCATTACCTCCTTTGCAGGCCTGCGGCCCTCCCTGGAGGACGGAGATTTTTATATCGCCCGTTCCGAAAAGGCGGAAAGATTCGTTCAGGTTGCGGGAATCCAGTCTCCCGGACTGACCGCGGCCCCGGCAATCGCAGAATATGTCAAAGACCTGCTGAAGCAGGGGGGACTCGAGCTGACTGAAGATCCGGATTATCAGGGAGAAATTCCCGCAGTCCCCAGATTCCGCAGCATGAGCCTTCATGAGCAGGACGCCGCCGTAAAGGCGGATCCCGCCTATGGAAATATAATCTGCCGCTGCGAAAACGTAAGCGAGGCGGAGGTCGTTGCAGCCATCCGACGGGGTCATACCAGCCTGGACGGCATAAAATTCTACACCCGCGCCGGAATGGGCCGATGCCAGGGAGGCTTCTGCAGCTATAAAATCCTGCAGATTCTCAGAAGGGAAACAGGTCTGCCCTGGGAGAAGATAACAAAACGGGGGAGGAAGAGCTGGATTGTCCGGGAGCGGATCAGTCCCGCGAAAACATCATGAAGCACACCGAGTTTGATGCCGTGGTTATCGGCGGCGGAGCCTCCGGATTATCCGCTGCTGCGGAGATGAGCCGCGGAGGAGCTTCCGTGGCTGTAGTGGAGAGGGAAGAGACCCTGGGGGGCATTCTCAATCAGTGTATTCATAACGGGTTCGGTCTTCACCAGTACAACGAGGAGCTTACCGGTCCCGAATACGCCGAACGCTGCATCCGGGACCTGGATGGACTCTCCGTTAAGGTGTTTACCGGCATGACCGTTACCCTGATGGAGACGGAAGAGGGAACTCAGCTGCTCTACGGTTTTTCCAGGGAATCGGGAATGGTCCGTTTCCGCTGCAGAGCCATCGTGCTTGCCATGGGCTGCAGGGAACGCAACCGGGGCAACCTGGGCACCCCCGGGACGCGTCCTTCGGGTATTTTTACCGCCGGCCTTGCCCAGCGCCTGGTCAATATTGACGGTATGGTTCCGGGCCGGGAATGTGTTATTGTGGGCTCCGGCGATATCGGTCTTATAATGGCCCGCCGGATGACCTGGATCGGGGCCAGGGTTCGGGGAGTAATAGAAATCCAGCCCTACCCCGCCGGAATAACCCGCAACATTGTGCAATGTCTCCGGGACTTCGATATTCCCCTCTACCTGTCCCACAGCATAACGCGAATATATGGCAAGGACAGGATCAGCGGCGTCGATGTCGCACCGGTGAGAAATGCCGGCGGTGAAGCTTCCGGGGCTTTCCATATACCCTGCGATACCCTGCTGCTCTCCGTCGGCCTGGTCCCGGAGAATGAGATCTCAAGAAAGGCCGGAGTGCGGCTCCATCCTGAAACAGGCGGTCCGGTTGTTGACGCACGGTACATGACCTCGGTAACGGGGATCTTTGCCTGCGGAAATGTTCTACACGTTCACGATCTGGTGGATTACGCCTCGGAAGAGGCCAGACACTGCGGCCAGGCGGTTCTCGATTATCTGTCCGGAGTCTCCGCCGGAGAACAACTCCGGGTCGGTGCGGGACGCAATGTCAAGTATGTGGTTCCGGGACGTTTTGCCCTGACCGGGAAAAACCGCTTTTATCTGCGCAGCATGATTACCGGAACCGGAGCTCGTCTGTGCGTCCGGCTCGGCGGAATCGAAGTCCTCCGCCGGAAACTGCCCTATGTTCAGCCCTCGGAGATGATCAGTTTTGATCTCGCGGCCGATGAGGATGCGATTTCCTCCCGTTTTACCACCGGAGGGGACGAGACTGATCTGGAGGTTTCCCTGGAAATCCCCGAAAAGGAGGGGGCATGAAAAAAGACCTGATCTGCATCAGCTGTCCCATCGGCTGCAGGCTCACGGTGGAAGGGGAGAATCCCGAAAAGATATCCGTCAGCGGTAACCGCTGTCCCCGGGGGGAAATTTACGGCAGGGAAGAAGCCCTTGCTCCCAGTCGCATGGTCACAGCCACGGTGGCTATAGAATCTGAAAAACTAGCCCGTCTGCCGGTAAAGACTGACAGGCCCATCGGCAGGGAGCATATTCCGTCACTGCTGAATCAGCTCTACGCCCTGGAGCTTGTGCCCCCGGTATACTGCGGAGATATCATTCTCGATGATTTTGCGGAATCCGGGGTCAGGATCCTGGCGACCAGGACAATAGAAGCATAGAAAAGAGAACAGGATCCCCCTGCCGGGGTATGTCCGGCAGGGAAAACCGGACTATTTTTTTGCCCGCAGACGGCCCATTTCGGCCCTCCACTCCTTCAACTGGGAAAGATCCACCTCTCTGCCTTCAGCAAGAGCCTTTCTGCAGTTTTCCAGTACCGGCATCTCCGCGTCTCCCGCCAGTTTGCAGGCTGCGGCCAGTTCCGGAGCGATTTCCCGGGGAATCAGCACAACACCGTGCCGGTCGGCAGCCAGCAGGTCCCCCGGATTGACCGTAACGCCGCCGATGCTTACAGGAGTATTGTACTCCTCAATGTGGATGTAGGCGTGGGTCACCAGGGTACATTTAGCGAAGAATCCGAACCCAAGTTCCTTCACCTCGTTGAGGTCCCGCACACCGCCGTTGGTTATTACCCCCACAGCCCCCAGGGCCTTATGGGTGGTGGCGTTTACCTCGCCCCAGAAGGAACCCACCGGTTCCGGATCAAGGTCCTGGATAAGGGCGATGGCAGGACGGGGGGTCTTCTGCAGCACCTCAAAATACTTCATCCAGTTTTCCAGCTGCTCCTGAGTGGGGGGTGTAGATGCGGAAACCTTGGCCGTACAGGCATAGCCGATCATTGTTTTGCCGTAGGGCAGTATACACTTTATCTCCGGGGTCATGGCCCCTTCCGTGCGGGGACGGACATTGAACCTCTCTATCGCGTTGGCGATAGTAGGGGTATCAAACATCCGTAATCCCTCAATCTGTTGTTGCGTCAGTTCAGACAATTCAGTTACCTCCGAAAATATTATCAAACACGAAAACTGTATAAAGACTCCAGGATCTTTATTGTTTTAATTAGAAAATACATGACGCTGAGTTGTATGGGCATTCAGCCAATCCCAATCGTATACTACACCAAGTCCTGGATCATCGGGAATAGGTACACACCCATCCGCGCCGATGGAATCTATATCGTCCTTGTATCCACAGGCATAGCAAGGTGGTAGAATATTGGGTAGCTTAGGACCCACAGTTGCGATTTCGTAGAAATTGGTATTTTGCACAGCACCTACAACCTGACGATGAGCCGGGCCACAAGCATGTACTTCTACATCAAGTCCAAAAGCTTCGGCCATCCGTGCCGTCTTAATAGCTCCAGTAATACCCATATCGTACTCAGGATCAGTTCTAACAAAGTCTGTCCCATCTGCAAGAATAAAATCACATTTAGATTCCAAAGCCCGGACGTGCTCGGTAATCAATAGCGGTGTTTTAATCAGTGAGCGAAGTTTTCTGTGAGAAAATGATGACATTGAGTTATCTTTGTAAGGATCTTCATACCAAAAGTATTCTGCATCATCGCAAGCCCTCCCAACATAAAGCGCATCTCCAAAGGTTTGAAGGTCAGATGCCGCGTCGTACATTAAGGTCAGACTCTCACCTATTTGTTCACGGAGCTTTTGAATCAGGGTTGCTTCAACCTTTGCGTCCCCTTCAAACCAACCATGATGCTTAAAGGCTTTGTACCCCATTTCGCGGCACTGGACAGCAAAATCACAGTAGGCATCATAGCTGTCAAGCATTCCAGTGTGATCCCCATGATAGGTGCTTGCATAGGCAAGTATTTCACTGCGGTATCTGCCTATCATATCAGCTACGGACTTTCCACTCTGTTTTCCCGCCAAATCCCAAAGTGCAATATCGACTGGTCCTTGGCCCATATGATCAGTATGACAGAGACGGCGGTTCCACTCCTTATAGAAAAACTCCCTTTCATCCGGATCTCTGCCAGGTAAATCAGCAACGAGTTGCAGGGTTTGAGCCAGTGCCGATCTGGTGCCACCCCACTGAGTAACGTATTCACCCCTCGAGCCATCATCACATACGATTATGATAGCGTATTTAGACATCGGCATTCTTCCACCTTTCAGATATCCTACATGGTTATGAGCATCTTGAAAGGCTATACCGATATTTTCAACAATATAGGTAAAATCAAATACTTCGACTCGTTCAATTCGTGACACTGCCTTCTCCGCCATTTTGTTCAGATAGCATCTTTGTTTCCTTGAAATTGTTCCTAATAGACACTATCAATGAGACGAGGGCTACAGAAAGGAAAATAATAGATATGGGCTTCTGAATAAACGGTAGATAACTGCCATCGCTAAGCTGCAATCCCCTTCGCAGGTTCAGTTCAGCAATCGGACCAAGAATAAAACCTAAAACCACCGGAGGAAGAGGAAATTTTAACTTCATCAGCAGATATCCGGCTAATCCAAAAACGAGTAAACAGATGACATCGAACATCCTATTATTTGCCGCATAGGCACCAACAACACAAAGCATCATAATTATAGAAAATAAAATGTGTCTAGGGATTGCTAGAAGCCGTACGAACCCCCTCATCCCAAAAAACTCAAGAATCAGCATAGCGACATTGGCTACAATAAGGGCAGCAAAAATACTGTAGACTATGTATCCGTTTGTAGTAAAAAGAAGCGGGCCCGGCCGGATTCCATGGATCATTAGACCACCAAGGAGCATTGCGGTTACAGTATCTCCTGGAATTCCTAGGGTTAATAGAGGGACTAGAGCTCCTCCTACAGAAGCATTGTTCGCAGATTCAGATGCGACAATTCCGTCCATGATGCCTGTCCCAAATTTTTCAGGATGGCGGGATTGATTTTTTGCTGTGATATAAGCCACGATATTTGAAGTAGATCCTCCGATACCTGGTAGTATACCTATTCCCGTCCCTATAAGGCTTGATCTGATCCAGTTGATTGTCTGTTGGGCGAACTCCTTTGGACTGAATCCGAATCCCCTAATTCTGTAGTCAGCGATCTCATCTTTTGTAATTGCTTTTCCCTTGCGTTCAGAATTCTTTAGGATTTCCCCAACCGCATATAAACCTATGAGAAGGGGTAGAAGACCGAATCCTCCATCTAAAACATGTACACCAAATGTGAAGCGCGGATAACCGTCCAGAGGCGCAACACCTACAAGAGAAAATCCAACTCCAATGCCCCCCGCTATCAACCCTTTTACCAGTGACCCTTGAGAAAGACTGGCTATCATGGTTAAAGCAAAGACTGTGATTGAAAAATAATCATAGGATGAAAACTTTAGAGCGATGCGCGCTAGTGGCGGTGAAACAAAAATCAGGATTAAGATACTAATTAAACCTCCCAGAAAGGAGTACACAATACCGATACCAAGAGCTTTACCCGCCTCTCCCTTTGCCGCCATTGGATGTCCGTCAAAGGTTGTTGCAATAGATGCCGGAGTGCCTGGAATCTTCAGCAGAATGGCGGTTATTAACCCTCCGGAAATACCTCCGATATAAAGTCCAAGCAACAGAGAGATCCCGTTGATCGGCTGCAAACCAAAGGTAATAGGTAAGCATAGTGCGACTGCCATCGTTGCTGTCATACCCGGTATGGCACCGAAGATGATCCCGATTGATACACCGATGAAGATCAATAGTAGCGTTTTTATGTTCAGTACTGCAAGAATACCTGTCAGTAGCATATCATTATCTCCTCACCCCAGAATTCCCGCCGGCAAGAGCAGATTGAAAACATTCACGAACAAAAAATAGACAGCAGTCGGCAAACCTGTAGATAAAATAAGAAAAAGCAGAATGTTACGATGATTCCTAGGTGCAAGGATATACATCTCTCCGAACAGGAATACTGCAGACATTATAATGAATCCTAAAACTTTAAGAAGAAATATATATGAAATAAGCAAGATAACCGATGCCACAAAAGTGCGTACCTCTAAGGGGCCTTCGTCTTTGTCTTTCTTTTCCTTTGTTTTCTTTATATTCAGTTCATACAGTGAGTTAGAAATTAAAATTAAGCTCAGTATACTGATGTAGATACCAACAGCTTTTGGTAAATATTCAGGCCCCACACCGGCAAGGCGTGTCTTATCAATACCAAAAGAAGCGATAAGGACAGCTAAGCCTAAAATTAGTGAAAAAAAACCTGACCAGATATCTTTTTTTTGTTGCACCATATCATGTCCTTACTATTCAAATAACATCCCTGCTTGAAAAGCATCAGGCAGGGATATATGGATAAGATTTAGTTTACTTTGAGAAGTTCAGCATACTTCATGATTACTTCGCGTTGACCATTTAATGCATCAAGCGCATCATTGCCGCGAAGGTAAAAGGGCTTCTGAAAATAAGCTTTATGGATCTCTTCTTGGTATTGAGGATTCTTGGCGACCTCTTCCGCTGCATCAGCCCAAGTTTCTACTATCTCCCGGGACGTTCCTTTTGGAAAGGCAAAGAAATAGAGCATATCCAAAGTAGAATCGGGAAATCCCAGCTCAGCAACAGTTGGTACATCAGGGGCCTCTTCTATTCGTTCGGAACCGAGACTTGCCAGAGCTTTCACATCTCCGCTGTCAATATAATCCTTCATCATGCCATACGCATTAGGAATAATATCTACATGACCACCCATAAGGGCAGCAAGCCGATCTGAACCGCCTCCGAAGTCTGCCAACTTGAATTTGACTCCCTGTTCATACAGGGTTACTCCGGCGAGATAGGTTGTAGCCCCGGTGTTCGCAGCAAAGGTTATTGCATCGGGGGTTTTCTTCGTTGCTGCAACGACATCGTCGAATGAATTGTAGGGTGCGGATCCGTCAGCGTAGAGGAGTACTCCTGCACTTTTTGCCCCGATACATGAAATCTCATAGTCATTGGCGTTTTTATCCCACAAGCCTGCTGCTTCACTAACCATCATAGCTGAATGGTGCCACAGTACAGTATATCCATCGGGATCACTGTCAAGAACGTGCCTCATTCCTATCGTCCCTCCGCTACCAGTAACATTTGTAACGACAACTGGGACTCCAAGAATATCCTTCAGATATTTTGCGTAAACACGTGCGTTATAATCTGTATCTCCGCCGGGGTTAAAAGCTACAACAATCTGCACAGACTTTGCAGGCCATGCTTTTTCTGACTGTTCCTGTTCTCCATTAGCGAAAAGTGATGCTGCTAAAAATACCAAAAGTAGCCCTATTCCAAAACTTCGATTTTTTGTGATCATACAATACCTCCTGTCTTTTTTGCATGCTAACAGTAACCTCCCTAAAATACACACTATATAATTTTGCATGCAATATTTATGCTAATTGTACAATTGAAATTTATTTTCTGCAAGAAAAACTTCAAATTAAACTCATTTATATGGATATTTACTAAAAAGCAAAAGATTATCTAATATGCCAATCTCTGAAAAACAGTTAAATTGGTCTTAACCAATCCTGTCGTCAAAGAAAGATAGTTGTTAAACATATTGCTGTTTTAGTTCAGATGCCCTCAACACTAATATGCTGTTCTGCTATCTATCATTTTCGTTCATATTCCACAGAACATTCCCTTAGAATCCTTACCAGCAATTACATAGAGCTTCTATGTTTTCAATGGAGACATCCACTCCGGCAACACTCTGACCAATAAGTCCTCCGCCATTAACAGTGAGCATCTCCTTCATTTTTGACGCACTTTTGTAAATTTCCTCCGGACCTTTGAAGGCTAGGACATTCTGACGATCGATCTCTCCCCAAAAACATATTTTTCCCCTGAAATTCCTGCTGATCTCATCAAGGTCCATTATCCAGATCTGACTATTAACCGCATCTACCCCAAGATCAATTAAATCCTTGTATAAATTATATATGTAGCCGTCGCTATGGAAAAAAATGTATTTACCCTTGGCTTGTATCTTATCTATGATCTTCCGGTAGATGGGTTTGAACATCGCTGTGAAGTCTTTAGGCGATATGAGTAGACTTATCTGAGATCCCCAGTCTTCTGTAAAAAAGATACCATCTACATCTTTATCAAGCCAGTAATCAAGGTATCGATCAAAATACTCAGCTATTTTATCCAAGAAGATAAAAAGCCCCCTCTCTTTTAAACCGATATCCATGAAGAGGTTTTCTGTCCCCCGGACAAACTGCATGCGCTGAAAAGGCTCAACCTTAGCACCGATTACAAAACGGCCTTTGTTACGAGATTGCTCTATCTTTTTGTTAATCAGATCATTATGCTCCTCCCATTCAGAATCCAACCAAAGGTAGGGAGGAGACCAATTATTCACATCATCAAGATCCTTCAAAGCTGGTTCTTTTACCTCTCCCACCATTCCATCGGCAAGGACAAGCCATGAACTGCCCCAGGTATCAACGTAACGCCCGCGTTGTGTCGATCGGCTATAAAAGTTTCTATCCCCGGGACCGGCAATAAGATCAATATCGTTTGGATAGCGCTGAATAAGATTATCAAGCTGCTGACCATAGCGGTTCCGTGTAGCCTGGTGGAACCAGAGATTAAGAGGGATCTTGCCCGGACTTTTAAATTTCAATGCAGCAATAACTCTTTCCCTGCTTGTCATGTACCCCTCCAGATCTATTTTGAATGCAATATTAAACATGCAACTATTTGTTGTATATAAAATTTCGGTTATTATTTGTAAATTATTGTTATCGATTACCTTCAAAGCAGTTTGCTCAAATGATCTTACAAATAGTGTCAACACATGTAACTTTCATTATGAGGAATAATTCTCGGAATTCACGATTTTTTTTAATAGACTATCATAATCTACTTTACGGCATGGCACCAACATAGTACAATCACTGCACACAAACAAATACTGTATGCAATATTTATTTGATGTCATTTTTGAAGTGTCTTGACAAATAAGAACTAGTTAATAGGAGAAGGAATGAAAACTAATCGTCAGATCAATCGAATACGTGGGCTGATGGATAAGTACCTGGAAATAGTACACAGCGACCGCAACAAACAGAACCTAAAGATGTGGAAGGAAGTTGGATCATGGAATCGAGACAAACCCCGTGGATTTGTACCTCTTAAACCAAATGGACACTTGCCCTATGTTATTGAACTGGATATTTCCCTGTGGAGAAAGCTTACAAACGATACAAATCTTGTTGAATATTACTCTGATCCCTACACCCACATGGAATTTCAGCTACAGCGAAGTCTGAACCATCACCAACTTTATAAGGACAACTTTGTTTTTACCGACGAACTGTACATTTGGTTCGGTGTTATAACGGAACTTAGCCTTTTTGGAAGTGAAGTTGTTTGGCAGGAGCATAAAGAGGGTTGGATCAAAGAGCCGATTCTCAGCTCACTGGAACAGGTAGAAAAACTGACACCTCCAGATTTCTATAAAAGCGGGTTGATGCCTAAAATTCATGAATTCTATCAAGTGATGAACGAAGTTGCTGATGGAAAGCTCAAAGTACTATTTCCGGAACTTGCCCGAGGCCCCTTCTGTATGGCTGTTCATTTGCGCGGGATTTCAGATCTTTTCTGTGATGTTCTGGTGAATCCTGAGGGTGTGCACAAGCTGATGCGTTTTATTGTTGACAGCGAGATAGAATGGACCAAAGAGCGTACCAGGTTTACCGGAGAAGAACCTACACGATTGAAGCTTTTTAATGATGAGATTGATTGCCCTTCAATCGGTCCCCAGATTTACAATGACCTGATTTTTCCCTATGAGGAGGAACTTGCAAAAATATCTGGAGGTGTTCGCTACTGGCATAGCTGCGGAAATATATCTGCCTTTCTACCAAAAATAAACAAACTCCCGAATCTAGAGGTTTGTCATGTAGGCCCCTGGACATCGTATGAAGAGGCGGATGCTATTTTTGGAAGTAAAACTGCTTTGGAAATATGTCTACATCCGGTAAACGATATTGTCATGGCTGATACCGGACAAATGAGATCGAAATTAGAAGACATTATCAACAAGTGCCCTCATGAGAACTACTCTGTACGAGCTGATGCCCTTATGCCACAAGGAGACGATCTTGAATCGCAGTTAAGTAAAATCAAAGAATGGGAAGAAATAGCCCGTGAATATTTCGGATAGGAAGGGAAAATGGCCTACGAAGTTTACGTTCCCCAAGATATTGACAAAACGGGAAAAGGATATTATTGAGCGTGGTGATGAGATAGTCATGGGAATAGAGATTACTTCTGCAATTTTTATGGATGAAATCTCCGGTCATGACGCATCTTTACTTGGAACAGCTAAGAGCACAAGGGAGATAATGGAGAATTGTTAGATAATCAAGGTAATTTCGCGTTATTGCGTTAGCTATGATAATGTAGATATTGAAGCAGTTAAGGATTTGAGGATACTTGTCACCTCTTCAGCTGTAGGATATGTGATTATTATAGCTGAACATACCATCAATTACTGATAGCCTGTGCCCATTATTTCCATAATGGAGATCTATCAACTAGGAACGGCGATTGAGATTTCAGAAATCATAGCATAGGAGCAGATCTGGAAGGCAAATACTCGTATTGATCGGCTTGGGGAAGATTGCATCCAAAGTGGCAAAAAGTCAATCCTTGGCCTGGAAAAGGAAGTCGGAGCGTACGATCCTTTTGTAGTACCTGATCAGGTTCCTTAAGGGGGGCAAGATCAAAAATAACCGTGTCGATGTCTTTAACAAAGCCGATTTTGTCAGCGTTCACGTATCGGTCACCTCCGGTACCCGAGAAAGTATCGAGAAAAGGGAGTTCTCTTAATGAAAAGAGTGCATTCTTCATAAATTGTGGAAGCGTCGCAGTGATAATAGAAAATTATCTTATACAAGCACTTAATGAAAACTGGATTGCTGGTACCGCATTGGATGTTTTCAATCCTGAACCGCCGGGATCTGTTAGCCCAGTGCTACACCTTGAAAATGTCATACTCTCACCTCACAACGCTGTAACAACGAAAGAGTCTGCCATACGTGTAGCGTTAGGCAGGGCCCGGGGAATTGATGATGTGTTAAGCGGGACGTAGTTTTCAATTTCCATTAGTCATACCAGAAAACATCAGGAAGGATAAATATATTCTGAAATATTTAGTGGTCTACAAACCCAGTCGTAGAGGCGAATGGAGAATTTCTATTTACTGAACAGAACATAGCGGCCAGTTCATCGAATGAATGAAATGATAAAATTCAGTATCAGTATACAAGGAGGCGATAATGAACGTTGTTGAATATGAAGACCTCGAGGAGGGGGTATATGACAGTATACTTTCTTTTTTGTTGCAGAGAAAGCTTAAAGCTGGTGATAGGCTAAATCAACTCCTCCTAGTCCGGGAGCTATCCATATCAAGAACCCCAATCAATTCTGTGCTTTCTCACCTGGAAGGACAGATGATAGCAGGAAAAGCTCCCCGTCATGGTTATTCTGTAAGAAATTACAGTCGAGAGGAACTGTGCGGGATTTGCAATCTTTTTGAGTTGATAGGTATAGATATACTTAACCAGGTGTGCCAGTTAAGTGACATAAATCTTGGGAGAATATACCGTATAATAAACACTCAGGAATCTAATGATGACAACGGTCGTTCCTTCGAATTCCTCTACAAATTTTTTCAAGCAATCGTTGTCAACTGTGCCAATGAAGTCCTTGAAAACATATTCTGTTCTCTTTTAGTGATCATGATTACGAATGGATTGCTCGATTCTACTGAATGGGAGGAACATCTATCTTTTGCAAAGGATCTTTTTAGCGCCCTCGAAAGAAGGGATGCTAAAAAAACTATAGAAAGGTTTAGTTCGTTAATTTATAAATTCAAAAAATCAATCAGTAACTGAATTTGATGAATCAGTGAAAAGCAGATCAAACTTTAAATCGCCTTTAGTAAGATGCTCTGAAAGTGATTTTCTGGAACGCATATGATGCTCCATCATGAGTTTCTGAGCAAGTGCAGCCTCTCGTCGGCGCATTGCATCAATAATTTCAAGATGTTCAACTATAGTTTCGTCAGGGGAACGCATAACACCCATGTTAAGAGAGGTAGTGAGCATATTAAAAGTCTTAATGAAGCGGATGAACATGCGATTACCAGATTTCATGAGAATAGACCGATGGAATTCCCGATCTACTCGTAGATATTCAACGGCATCCCCTTTAGTATGTACTTCTTTGAGTCGTTCACCAAAGTCGATTAGACCAAAGAGTTCGTCATCATCGAGATTTTCAATGCACCGTCGCAACGCCATACTCTCCATGGCAGCCCGTGCTTCATAAAAATCAATCAAATACTGGGGAGTATATTCCCGGGCAAAAAAACCACTATTGCCTCGTTTTTCTATCAGATCCTCCCCTACCAGCCGTTTTACTGCCTCGTTTACTGGAGTCAGACTAACACGCAATTGTCGACACAACTCAGATTTATCGATCCGATCCCCCGGAAGAATTGACCGCTCGATCAACATTCGTTTTATTTCACTATAAACCCGGTCTCCGATATAGACCTTTTTGATCGGGGATTTTCCCATGCTCATAAAATAGGATTATTCCCTCTAATAGTAAAAAATGCAACACCGTTTTCTATAAAATAGGATGGCGGAACCGTTAAGCCCCGCCAAACACAGAAATCACCCCTTTACACTGCCTGCCATAAGACCACGGACAAAGAAACGCTGCAGACCGAAGAAGACGATCAAAGGAAGTATCATGCTCAGAAAGGCACCGGAGGTCAGCAGATGCCAGTCCTGCCCCTTTTCGCCAACCATGGCAGCCAGGGCACTGGTTACAACCCGGTTTTTGTCTCCCAGGAAGACCAGGGCAACAAGGTAATCATTCCAGACCCAGAGGAACTGAAAGATTGCAAAGCTCGCCAGGGCCGGAACGGACAAAGGCAGAACCAGGCGCACAAAGGTAGTAAAGGGTGTTGCGCCATCGAGATAGGCTGATTCAAAGATGTCCCGGGACAGGGTACTGATGTAGTTGTACAGCAGGTAGATTGCCAGAGGCAGACCAAAGCCCGTGTGCGCCATCCACATACCCAGGAAGGTACCGGTAATTCCCCAGTTGGTAAAATCCCGCAATATGGGTATCAGGGCAATCTGTAGCGGTACGACCAGAAGTGCCACCACCATGGTAAAGAAGGGTCTGCGCATGGGGAACTCCATCCAGGCGAAGGCATAGGCCGCAAAAGCTGCGATAAGAATGGGGATTATTGTAGCGGGAATACTGACTGCCAGTGAGTTCAGAACAGCATCGGCAAAATTGCTCCCCTGCCGTGATATCGTGTTACCCTGGGCATCTACAAAAGAAACCTCTCCGCCGGAGAGAACATCCTTGTAGTTCTGCATAGTCAGGTTAGCACCGAAGCCGATCCATTTTTCCTCATACACCCTGATCGTTCTTGAGCGCTTATTTCCGATCCAGCGAATCTGCTTGCCCTCTTCTACACTTATACCCTGTCGCCACTGTTCAAAAGAGGCCGTGTGGTCTTCGATGGTAATGGGCGCATCGGGATTCGTATCCTCAGGCAGCTCGTACTCATGGGTAAGGACCCAGTCTTTGTGGGGCAGCACCGTCCACCAGCCAGACCCGTAAATATCCTTGGAATCCCGAAAGGAGGTAACAAAAATCCCCAGGGTGGGAACCGTCCAGCTAAGCACGATCGCAACAAGAATAAGTTCTACAAGCAGCTTGCCCGGAGAGAACAGTTTTTTTTCCGCTCTTTTTTTCATTTCAACACACTCCTGGCACGGAATTGCTTCAGGTTATAGATAAGGACCGGTATGATAACCACCAGCAGAATAATAGCGATAGCCGATGCACGGCCCGAATTATTGTAGGAAAACTGCTGCAGGTAGAACTCATTGGCAATAACATTGGTTCCGTAGTTTCCACCGGTCATAACCCGGACGATATCAAAGAGTTTGAGGCTGAAAATCAGGATCGTCGTGGTTACTGTAACAATGGTAGGCATGATGGACGGAATCGTAATATTGAAAAAAATCCGTATGGGTCCTGCACCATCCACTCTGGCGGCTTCGTTGATGGATTCCGGAATACCCTTTATTGCCGCCGAGATTATCACCATCGCGTAGCCTGTCTGCAGCCATACCATAATGATAATCAGAAAAAAGTTGTTCCAGAAGGGAACCAGCAGCCAGGCCTGGGCTTCGCCGCCGAAGGCTGTGACGATGGCATTCAGCAGACCGATTTCAGCGATATTGATCCCTTCGCCCTTATAGGCGTAGATAAACTTCCAGATAACACCTGCACCGACAAAGGAGATTGCCATGGGCATGAATATCAGGGATTTGATGACCTTCTCGAAGCGGCTCTTGTCTGCCAGTACCGAGATTATGAGACCAAGAATAACACAGGCGGATGTTCCGAAAACAATCCAGAGCAGGTTGTTTCTGAAGCTTTCCAGCATGATGGGATCAGTAAAGGCGAACTTGTAATTATCAAGAAATACGAATTCTCTTCCCGCGGCATCCATAAAACTCAGCGCAAGGGAGCGCAGGGTCGGAAGAACCAGGGCCCATAGCAGAAAAATAACCGCCGGACCTGCAAACACAAAGGCCACTGCAATTGAACGTATACTTCTGGGCATGGACTGGGCTATCTGGTTGAGTACAAAATAGAGAAGTGCCACAGAGCCGAGACCCCAGACAACAGCGAAAAAGGTCATCAAAACCTTGGCATTCTGCAGATTCTGCAACAGCAGGAATCCTCCGATGAGTACTACAGCCGTCAGTACAAGAAGTACAAACAGTACCGCGTAGCGCCGCGAAGGCGTAAGGTCTTCCAGCATACTTGCCTCCTCCTATAAAAAGGTTGAGCCGCAGGGGGGCATACAGCCCCCCTGCGACGGGAGAAATACAGGTAGCCTGTATCAGTTCGGCCAGGAGGCGTCGATGGCCTTCAAAGCCTCATCCAAGGGTTTTGATCCGGATACATAGGCGGTCATCTCTTTCCAGAAAGTACCGGCACCTACAGCCCCTGGCATTAAATCCGAGCCGTCGAAACGGACACTGGTGGCGTTCTGAATGACCTCCGCAACCTTGCGGTCAACTACGTTGCTGTACCAGCTGAGGTCGGAATCCTTGTGGGGAGAGATCGCTCCACCGGCCCGGACCCAGCCCTCAACGGAAGCACCGGTGGCAAAGTACTGCATTACCATGCGTACCTCCGGCCGGTCGTCGAACATTGCATAGATATCTCCTGCAACCAGAACAGGCCGACCGTACTGGGGGTCCACACTGGGCAGATAGAAGAAGTCGTAGTCTTCACCGGCTGTCAGGTTTTCGGGAAAGAAGGAGGTAATAAAGTTGCCCTGCTTGTGAAGCCAGGCTTTGGGCGGATCTTCGAACATGACCTTGGGGGCATCCCCAAAACTGGTTGTGGCTATGCTCTTGCGGCCGCCGTAGACCATACCGTCGGCGAACCAGATATCCGCCATGGTCTCGATTGCCTTGCGGACCTCGGGGGAGTTGAATTTCAATTCGCCGGCAACCCACCTGTCATAGTTCTCCAGGCTTGTGGTGCGCAGCATCATCTCTTCCACCCAGTCGGTGGCCGGCCAGCCGGTTGCGGCACCGGACTCGATGCCCACGGCCCATGGGCTGTCGCCGTCTGACAGAATGGTGTTCTGCAGTTCAACCAGCTCCTCCCAGGTTTCAGGAACCTGGTAACCGGCTTCGTCGAAGGCCTTTTTGTTGTACCATACCAGGGATTTACCGTTAACACGGCCCCAGACACCCGCCATAATGGGTCCATCCGGGGATTCCATGGTGGCCATATCGAGCCAGCTCTGAATGTAGTTCGACCGGACCTTGTCCATATCCAGTACCTTGTTCAAGTCAATGACATAACCTTTGCCCGCAAAGGTCTCGAGCAGACCGGGCTGGGGAAAATCAACGATATCCGGAGGATTCCCACCTTCAACACTGATGGAGATGGAAGCCTCGAACTCCTTGCTTCCCTCATACTGAATATCGATTCCGGTTTCTTCTTCGAAGGATTTTATGGATTCCTCGAATTTGATGGCATCGTTATCCGTAAAAGGTCCTGCCATGGTAACGACCTTTCCCCTGACCTCTGCATAGGGATCATCGGCAGCAGTCTGTTCCGGCTCTGCCGGGGCCGAGGCTGCCTCTTCGCTCTTGCTGCATGATGTGAAGGCCATGAGGAGACCTGCAATCATGATGAGAAACATGATTTTTTTCATGTTTATCACTCCTTTTGCTTTTTTTTAATCCCTCCAACGGAGGGTTTTCCACCACATACTAATTCCTCCGGTTTACACCGCAGGATTCCCTTATTACCAGTTCCGGCTTGATCATCTCCTGAAGCGGATGCTCACCGTTACCATCCACAAGACGCACAAGACGTTCGCAGGCATCACTTACCAGCCGTTCCCGGGGCTGGTGTACCGTTGTAAGGGAGGGCCTGAAAATCCGTCCGAATTCGATATCGTCATATCCCACAACAGCAACGTCATCAGGTACGGTCAGGCCCATATCCAGCAGAGCAGCGATCGCCCCCAGAGCCATGATGTCCGCTTCTGCGAATATGCCGTCGATATCGCTCAGAATACCCCGGTGATCCATGATGGTCTGGTAGCCGAACTCATAGGTGCAGGAACCGTACAGGATGTTCCGGTTCATAACGGGAATATCATATTCGGCTAGGGCTTTTTTATAACCGGACATCCGCTCGATAAACTGGAGCTCCGATGAATCTTCGTTGATGCAGAGGATGTTCCTCCGTCCATCCCGTATAAGATGTTCGGTGGCCAGATACCCTCCGTATTCATGGTCCACAAAGATATAATTCATATCGTTATAGCTTACGTTCTGGGGTTTGAAATGAAGAACGACGTTCGGAACCCGCCGAAGATTGATAAACTGCCAGTCCTCGCTGCTGATATTCGGATGGATGAGCAGAAGTCCGTCGACCTTGCGCCGGTTAACCAGCTTCTGGATATTACTCTCTCCGGTGTAGCTGTTTCTGGCGAAGGTGATGATCGTATCCATGGACGCCTTCTCCAGACTCTGTCGGACAGACCGCATGAGAAGCTCCATGTAATAAAAAGAGCCGAAACGCTCGAAAATCTCCGGACAGATAACACCGATGGTGCCTGTTCGATTGGTGGAAAGACTGCGGGCGTTGGCGTTGAACTCGAAATTAAGATCCCGGGCAATGCGCTTGATCAGCCGTTTGGTCTTTTCCGATACATTCGGGCTGTCATTCAGACAGCGGGATACCGTCGAGTGACTGACCCCTGCGATTCTTGCAATGTCCTTTATTGTTACCTTTTTCATCAATATTTGCACAGGTTATGCACACGTCTGCATACCTGTAATCACTGTAACGCCGCCGGAGCCGGTTGTCAAGAAATTTATCAGTACATAAATCTTTACTATTATGAGAGTTAAGAAATATTTCCGATATTCTTCAGCTGATTATTCATTCAGGACTTCCAGGGATGAAACAGGCGCAAACTTTGCACACGTGTGTATTATTGTATATATTTATTGCATACAAGGAGGAGAGCATGATCAGCGCTGTAATATTCGACCTGGACGGTGTCATAGTTTCCACTGACGAGTATCACTTTCAGGCATGGAAAGAACTGGCAAAGGAGCTGGGTATAGACTTTTCACGGGAAGACAACAGCCGGCAGCGGGGGGTCAGCCGCATGGAGAGTCTGGAGGTTCTTCTGGAAAAAACTGAACAAACTTTCAGCAATGACGAAAAGCTCGCCATGGCCGAGAAAAAAAACAGCATATACCGTGATCTTCTGGACCGGCTTTCTCCTGACCAGATACTTCCCGGGGCACTGAACTTTGCTGAAGAGTCACGCAAACTGGGTTTGAAAATCGCTGTCGGCTCCTCCAGCAGAAATACCCCGTTTATTTTAAAAAAGATCGGTCTGTCCGACTATTTCGATGCCGTGGCTGACGGAAACGATATTCAGCGCTCCAAACCTGACCCACAGGTTTTTCTGATCGCCGCAGAACGTCTTGCGGTACGCCCTGCGGAGTGTCTTGTAGTCGAGGATGCCGACGCGGGAGTGGAAGCCGCAAAGGCCGGCGGAATGTTTGCTCTGGCCCTGGGCGCCGCAAAGGGCCATCCGGGAGCTGACCTGAGAGCCGATTCCCTGGAAAGACTCAGTATAGAGAAGCTGCTTCGGGAGCTGGGCTGATACCTTTTACTCACCTTGCTCCCGGGATTGCCGTAATGCTATAGTTGAACATATGCTTGATCGAACTTCTGCCCTTATCCAGTGGGGGCGTTACTATACCGGAAGCGGAATCGAAACCGGGATGTCCTTTACAGCTGCTGCTGATGAATACAGGCAACGCATTGAATCCGGTACAGCAGATACGGAAACGATGAATCGCGCTGCGGAGTTTCTCTTTTTCAGCGGTCGCGTCAATCTTCTGCGGGAGCTTGAACCCCTTATGACCGGGAATGATTCACCGGCAGGACCCGACGTCTTTGCCCTCTGCGCCTACGCCTGGGGGGGAACAGATATTTCCCGGGCGGCGGAACTCATTACCAAGGCAACAGGTCTCTACCCCGATGACCCCGAACTCAGCAACGATTTTCTACGCTTCAAACTGATTCAGGGAACATTGGCTCTGCCGGATATCGATGAAGAATCGGAACTGCCCGCCGGTGTTGAGAGTTTTGCCGGACTCCGATCCAGCATCTACCTTCTTTTTTACCTGGCAGATAACAATCTTCTGGAATCCCTTCCTCCGGAAATCGAAGCTGCGGTGGAAGCCCTTGAAAGCCTTGCTTCAAGCAGGACCGAACGAAGGGAAGCACTCCTTGTTAAGGTCGATTATGCCGGTATGCAGGAAAACGAGGAAGCGGAAACCCTGGCCATGGATGAAGCCCTGAGGGAGTTCCCGGAAGACTTTGAGGTCGTAAGTGCCGCAGTGCGGCTGGGAACACGCAGGCTCTCGCTGCATCGGGGGGGAGACCAGGACAGGATTCTTGAATACGCCGACAGATTGTGCAGCTTGCGCCCCTGGCACCCTGAAGGCCACTCCCTGTATGGCACCCTGATGCTGCTCATGTCGTCTGAAGAAATTTCCTCATCACGGAAGCTCTCCCCTTCCGAGCTGCTTCAGAGGGGGATAGAAGCCTTCGAGCAGAGTCTTGCCATCGAAGTGCAGGATCAGCGCAGCTGGGAAGAACTCTTTTTGTCCCTCACCTCATTATACAAACTCATGGAATCCCCGGCAGAAATTGAAGATATTCAGAAAAGAACCCGGGACCACCTGGAACTTCTGCCGGAGGATTTCCGCTCCCAGGCCGATTTTCTGGCAGAGATAGGAAGAAGCCTCTTTGAAAGCGGCATGGAAGAGGAAGGAGATTCTGTTGTTCGCCGGGCAGTGGAACTGGCACCCTTTGATCCGGGAGTAATGCATGCTTCCGGTACAGTGGCCTTTCTCAGGGGGCTGCGCAGCGACAACTCCCATGAACGTCAGGAACTCCTCTATGCTGCGGCTCATGCCTTCCGAAGGTCCTGGAAAACAGAGGAGGATCCCTTCGAAAAAAGCCGTTACCTGATAACCCTGGGGAGTGTGTATAACGAACTGGGAGAAACGGAAGAGGAGCTGGAAGTCCTCACCGAAGGACTCAGGGAGGAACTTCCGGAGGATGAAATATACCTGCGGATCTCCGAGCTGCTGCACCAGAAAGGAGATATACACGGAGCCGTAAAAGCCCTCGAGGAGGGATTCAGGCTGCTGCCGTCTTCTGCAGATCTGGGTATAGAAACAGCCAGGTGCTATTCCAGGGACGGCCGTTTTACCGAGGCCCTTGAGATAATGGACGACCTTCTTAAACGTTATCCCAATACTCCATGGATCTGGAACCAGGCAGGGATAATTCAGATAGAAAAGGGAAACAGCGTCTTCCCCAATTCCGAAGAACAGCAGACAGCATACGAGACCGCCGTCAGGGCCTATGACCAGGCCAGGAGAATGTCCCCCGAGGAGTATACATACCTGGGCAATTACGGTGATGCCCTCCGTCTGTGCGGAAAGCTGGCTGCTTCACAGAAAATCCTGAAAAAAGCCGTTGAACTCAATAAATCTGATGCCTTCAGCCTGAACTCCCTGGGACTTGTCTACAGCGAGAAGGCCAGGCAGGAGAAATCGAAGGAAAAACAGGAGGAACTGATCCTGGAGGCGGAGCGCTTTTTTTACAGAGCGGCGGAATCCGATCCGGAGAACCAGATATTCCTGATTAACCTGGCGGACCTCTATTTTGACCTGGGCTTCTTCGAAGACACAATCGATATATACCAGAGGATAATAGAGACCGATGAGGCCCCCTGGCAGTATTACGATATAATCGGGCTGTGTTATTACAATACAGGGCACCTGGATGAGGCTATCCACTGGTTCAGCCTGGCCATGGAAAAGGAACCCCAGGCACCGGAGGTGGTCAACTCCCTGGGTCTCTGCTATTTCGGAACAGGAAAAATCGACGAAGCCATCGAATACTTCAAGCAGGCCTCCCTGCTGGACCCGGAAAACCCGGTATACCTGGACAACATCGTTATGGCCCAGTACAACCAGATCGGATACTCCGCGGACCCCGGTGATTACCCCAGAATGTAAGTCCGATTCGATTGACAAAATACCCCCGCTTATGCTTTTATATACGCCTGTCGGGCCTATAGCTCAGTTGGTTAGAGCAACGGACTCATAATCCGTGGGTCGTAGGTTCAAGTCCTACTGGGCCCAGAAAAGAGGTTGCCTCCTCAGGAGGCGGCCTCTTTTTCTTTATACGGGACATGGTACAACCGGTCATGGTTTTGTCCTGAATCTACTTAGCTGAAGGTAACGTGCGCCCGGCCGGAATCCCGCGGAAGGTTGTCGTATTTTACTTCGGCGTCATTCGAAAAAATGAGCTGTATGCCGGTAAGAAAACATCCGGCACCACAGCTCCCTTCGCAAAACTTCTCAGGAAATCTTATTTCAGCCTGCCTCCGTAAACGGGAAACATGCTGGCCTCTCCATAGTCCTTGATCTGCTCCATGTTTTTTAAGGTTTCCATGTCTTCTTTGGATATGGAAAAATCAACCTCAGCATTGTTCTTCATGTGGGCCGGATTCGCTGTTTTTGGCAGCGGCAGAAGTCCAAGCTCGAGGCAGTAGCGGAGACCAAGCTGGGGTATGGAAACACTGTATTTTTCGGCAATATCACGTACTGCCTGATTTTTCATCAGCTCTCCATGGGCGACCGGGGAATAGGCTTCTACAAGAATGTCGTTTTCCTGACAATAGTCGATCAGCTCTTTTGGAGTGTTGGTAATATGTGCCAGTATCTGGTTGACCATCGGTTTTACCGTGCAGGATTCAAGAATATTCTCCAGATCTTCCTTCTGAAAATTGGAGACTCCGATGGCGCGCAGCTTGCCTGCTTTATAGGCTTCTTCAAGGGCTCTCCATGCTTCACGATTCCCTTGTGCATAGGGATCGTCCTCGTGGAATTCCATCCAAGGTCGAGGGCTATGGATAATCATCATATCAATGTAATCCAGCCCCATCGTTTTACGAGAATTATCAATGGATGCCACAGCCTCTTCATATGACTTGACTTCAGCAGCGAGCTTGGTTGTCACAAACAGATCTTCCCTTTGTACGCCGCAGGCCCTGACACCTTCACCTACACCCCGTTCATTCTGATACGCCTGGGCGGTATCAATATGCCGATACCCCATCTCCGCAGCATCTTTTACGGCCTGTACAACATCGTCATCGCTGATAAACCATGTACCCAAACCCAGCTTGGGAATCTCTACACCATTCGACAGGGTAAAATTTTCCTTTAAAATCATACTATAATCTCCTCTTGTCTTTTGTTTTCTTGTCAGCCGTTGCTGACGCGTTAGTGTTCATTCTTTTATTGTTCTCCCAGTTTGCCGTAGTACTCGTCTGAAACAGGTTCAAGCCACTCGTTACCGGTCTCGTCACCGGGAATCTCTAGCGAGATATGACTGAACCAGCTGTCGGACTTCGCTCCGTGCCAGTGTTTTACTCCCGTCGGGATATACACAAAGGAACCTTCAGCAAGACTGACGGGGTCTTTCCCCTCTTCCTGATACCAGCCCTCTCCCGCCGTACAGATCAGCATCTGCCCGCCGCCGCTTTTAGCATGATGAATGTGCCAGTTATTCCGGCATCCCGGTTCAAATGTAACGTTAGCCAGAAACAGGGGAGTCTCTCCCGGTTTTACCAGGAAATTGAGAAATGAATCCCCAATAAAATATTGGGCGAACATCTCATTCGGCATGCCTGTTCCGAACATATTTGCTTTTTCGAATTCGTTCTTATTCGAGTATTTCATCGTTCTATTCAGCTCCTCGCATAGTCTTCGCGTATAAAATACCGATTTACCCGGCAACAAAGAATGTCTATTTCTCCATAATAGCTGCCTATTCCTGCATTGTTTTGAGTTTTTGTGCTTATTTATTCGAATATTCTTGCATAATTAATGTATGATAGATATCTAAACAGATCACAATTAAGGAACCTTTTTTTACGTCAATCTTACAGAGACTGTTTGCCGACTTCGATCTTTTTGCGATAGTTCAAGGACAGAAGCCCGGCCTCCACGATAATCAAGGAATACATGCTCATCCGAAACCAGTTTTCCGCACTCTTCGTCCCCGGAGATGCTATTCCCTCGATATTGCCCGTGCCCTTCAGTACAGTGACGGGATTGTCCTGTCACGCATCATCCGGCAATGCTTCCTTTAAGGAGTTCAAGGCATTCAGGGTTCTCGGGAAACCGACATACGGCAGGCACTGGGTAATGGCGGAGATAAGCGTATCCTTACTGTTGCCGACACTGGTATTCCCGTATATATGGGACTTCACCTGACTTTCGCATCCCCCTAGAGAAATAAGAATACACAGCGTTAGCAGCTCCCGTGTCTGTACATCCAGCCCGCTTCGCGTATAGATGTCTCCGAAGCAGCAGGCAGACAGATAATTCTGTATGTGTTTCAGGTTATCCGGGGCATTCCTGTGCATCTGATCGATGACATCCCCGAAGATGGATTTCTGGACCTTCAGTCCCTCATCAAAACGGGTTTCCTCTGTTACCCGCTTCTGGCTTTCAACAGGGAGAGTAATACCGGCCTGCTCGAAAACCGCGTTCGCACGGTTCAGGACGTTGAGAGTTTTGGGGAATCCGATGTAGGGAGCGCATTGATACATGGCTTCTTTTATCTCCACCGGTGAGACTCCAGCGTTAAGCGCGGCGAAAACATGGGCCGAAACCTGGTCCAGTGTCTGGCTCGCGGTTAAAACAACCAGGATGATCAGTTCTCTCGTCGCATCTTTCAGGTCTCCCTGATAATACACTTCACCGAATATAAAGCAGTTCAGCATTTCCTGGAAGTCCGGATCAGACGCTGCGGCGGAAGCTGTCACGTTCCCAAACAACTCTTTATATTTCTTCTGACTCCGTTCAATTCTGTTCATAAACTCCTCCTGATTAAGCTTCTTACAGGTTCCCATTGAATACCATGTAAATATAAAGGAATAATCGGCTGCAAAGAATGTCTATTCAGCCACATCTCTTGCCTATTCCTGCGTAATTATGTTATATTATGTTCTAATATGCGGTTTTTTATACATAATAACCCTGACAACAAATCACCATCAAGGACGACATGAATACTACTATTTTAACTATGAAAGATATTTTACTGGAAAAACTCCCCGCGGAAGGAATCATTGAAACTGGCATTAAGGGTGTTGGTCTGTTCAGACGGGACAATCCTTATAAAAAGCGGCCTCAATTGTACAACCCGCAAATTATCCTGTTAGTCCAGGGGAAAAAGAATATCTATCTGGGTGACAAGACCTTTGTGTATGATCCCCAGCACTACTATGTTCAAACGGTTCCCCTTCCAGTGGAATGTGAAGCAGTCATCGAAGAAGGCAAACCAATGCTGGGAATGGTTATAATGATTGATCCTCAAACCATCGGAGAAATTTTATTCGAGATGGACACGGAAATCCCGCCCGCAACCAGGAAGATGCGCAACAGCCTGTACAACGCATCAATGTCCGATGCAATAACAGACGCTGCATTAAGGCTGTTAAAAACTCTCGACTCAAAGAATGAAACACGAGTATTGGGACCAATTTTTCTCAAGGAAATACTCTTCAAGATAATCTCCGGAGAAAACGGTGAAATTCTGAGAGAACTGGCAATTAACAACAGAGGATTTTATCAAATATCCCGGGTAATCAGTAAAATTCATGAAAATTACTCTCGTCCCATTGAAATTCAGGCCCTTGCCAGGGAGGCGGGAATGAGTTCCACCGCTTTTCACGCCTCCTTCAAAGCCATGACCAGTACATCTCCTCTTCAGTACATCAAGAATATCAGGCTTCATAAAGCGAAAGAAATCATACAGAATGAGGGAGAAAAAGCGAACGCAGCCGCTATGCGTGTCGGTTATGAAAGTTCTTCCCAGTTCAGCAGAGAATATAAACGTACCTTCGGGACAACGCCGGCAAAGGACAGGCAGACTGGCTCTGTTTATTAGAATACATCATCTGCCAACGGTATTACTTCTTCTCTATCCGAACCGTACCTGCCATATCCTTAATATACTGTTCCCCTGATACGGAACGCCCCAAAGCGTAGAGCCCCGCTGCAGAGCCGAAGTCGCCGTAGAACATTACTACGTCTCCCCAGGGAGCATAATACGCGAGACTTCCCACAGTATTATTCGACGCCAGGGGTGTGCCGGCAGTATCAAGTTTGTCGGGCGGATAGAAAATCTTTTCGTTACCACCGAAGTCCTCAACCTTGACGCTCAAAGGCAGCTGGTCATACAGCTCTCTGGATGCCCGGCTGTTGTTCAGTTCAAATACTGTTGTTTTTCCATTTGCCGTTAGCTCGATTATCATCATGTTTTGTTCCTCTTTCACAAATCCTGTTTCTTCATTCAACGATGGAGTTGCTGCTGCTTTTTCGCTGACCCAGGTAACGGGAAAAAATATTATGCCTAGGAAAATTAACAAGAAAACTATACGTTTCAGATTATGACTCCTTTACAAGTATAAATATTATATTTTTCAGGAATAATTACCACTCTGGTGCATCTGTTGCTCTTTTGCGTGCCTCTTAGTCTATATACCTGGAAAATATATATTTCCCTGCAATAAACAGAGTCAGAGGTGAGAAATAGAGACAATACAGCTCAAATAGGAAATTCAGAAAGACATGACACATGTAAGAATGGAGCTATGATCCTTGCGGCCGAGCCTCCGATAGTATTTTCAACTCCCCGAACTACAGCATCCGGAAAAAGTATCCGGGAATGACATTCCGGTTGAGCCCGGAGAATATATGATGATACAATCTCGAGAAGAGATCACGGTTCTTATCATATCCAAACCGGAGGAAACCTATGGAAAACAAGCTGAAGGGAATCGAAGAGATATTGCTCATGGGTCCCGGACCATCCCTCACCTATCCCGAAGTATACGAAGCCATGGCCAGGCCGACCCTCGGCCACCTGGACCCCTACTTTATCGAAATCATGGACGGTATCAAGGAGATGCTCCAGGCTGTTTTCCGCACAAAACACTCCCTTACCATTCCTGTCTCCGGGACCGGTTCGGCCGGCATGGAGACTGTTCTCGTCAACCTGATAGAGCCGGGGGATCCGGTGCTTATTATAATCAACGGTGTCTTCGGCAAACGGCAGCTGGATATAGCCCAAAGATTGGGGGCGGAAGCGGATGCCCTGGAGTTTACCTGGGGAAAACCCGTGGACCCCGATACCGTTGCCCAATCCCTGAAGAACAGGAAGTATAAAATCGTCTCCATGGTGCATGCGGAAACCTCAACCGGGGTATGCAATCCCGCGGAAGAGGTGGGAGAACTGGTGGCATCCCGGGGAGACGGCGCCTTTTACCTGCTGGACACGGTTACCAGTCTTGGAGGCATGGAGGTGGACGTGGACGGATGGAAGGTGGATGCCGTCTACAGCGGAACCCAGAAATGCCTCTCCTGCCCTCCCGGCCTTGCCCCGGTCTCCTTCAGCCAGCGGGCCGTTGACAGCATCATGAATCGCAGGACCAAGGTACCAAACTGGTACCTGGACATGAGCATGGTGGCCAACTACTGGGCCGGAAAAAAACGGGCCTACCACCATACTGCCCCCATCAACATGCTCTACGGACTCTACCAGGCCCTTTATCTTGTACTGGACGAGGGGCTCGAAAAGGTCTACAGACGCCACACGCGGGCCCATGAACATCTGGTGGAAGGCCTTGAAAAGCTGGGCATGAGCATGGTCGTGGAGCCTCCCTATCGCCTTCCCATGCTGAACGCGGTCCGGATACCAGAAGGCATAGACGATGCCGAGGCACGAAAGCGCCTGCGTTACGAACACAACATCGAGATCGGCGGGGGGCTGGGCGACTTTGCCGGCAAGGTCTGGCGCATCGGGCTGATGGGAAACACCGCCCGTCCGGAGCATGTCGACCGGCTGCTGAAGGCACTGAAGGCGATTATTTAACCAGGGGTCGTCACTCCCTTTTCATTGCCGTTTTTCGGAAGCAGGGGTATACTGGAGTATCAAGGTACAGCCATGAACCTTCTTTTAGTATACCCGGAGTTTCCCGAGACGTTCTGGAGCTATAAAAGGGCCCTGAAGTTCGTCCTGAAAAAATCCGGAAGCCCTCCCCTGGGACTCCTCACAGTCGCCGCCATGCTGCCCGCCGACTGGAATATTGAACTTGTCGACATGAACGTCTCTTCCCTCAGGACGACCAGTATCCGCAGGGCGGATCTTGTGTTTGTGGGGGGAATGTCCGTACAAAAGGATTCAGCCCGAAGAGTCATCCAGCGCTGCGCCGGAATGGGTGTAAAAACCGTGGCGGGGGGTCCTCTTTTTACCACGGGATGGGAGAGTTTTCCAGAGGCAGATTATTTTGTTCTGAACGAAGCGGAACTGACCCTGCCTGGGTTCCTGCAGGATATTCAACACGGTTCAGCAAAGCGTATCTATTCCACGAAGAAATGGGCGGACCTTGCCGATACTCCCCTGCCCCGCTGGGACCTGATAAAAACAAAGAAGTACGCCTCCCTGTCGATCCAGCACTCCCGGGGCTGTCCCTTTAACTGCGAGTTCTGCGACATAACCCTGCTGTACGGCAGGCAGACACGCATTAAAACGAGTTCCAGGATTACCGCTGAACTGGACAATATTTACTCCACCGGATGGAGGGATAACGTTTTTTTTGTGGATGACAACTTCATTGGAAACAAATCAGTCCTGAAAAAGGAGACCCTGCCGGCCATTATCCGCTGGATGGAGAAACACCGCTACCCGTTTACCTTCAACACCCAGGCTTCCATAAACATCGCCGATGACGAAGAGCTGCTGCATCTCATGGGTAAAGCAGGATTCAACAGGGTTTTTGTCGGAATTGAAACCCCGAACGAAGCCAGCCTGAAGGAGTGCTCGAAGGTACAGAATATAAACCGGGACATGCTCGCTTCCATACGGAAGATCAATAAGCACGGAATCGAGGTCCAGGGAGGATTCATCGTCGGTTTCGACAGCGATCCTGCAAGTATTTTCGAGGACCAGATCCGCTTTATCCAGGAGAGCTCGGTAGTAACCGCCATGGTCGGCCTTCTGACCGCGTTGAAAGGAACACAGCTTTACCAGAGACTGAAGAGGGAAAACCGCCTTACAGCTGAAGAAACCGGGAACAATACGGATCTGTCGATAAATTTCAGACCCGCAATGAAACTGGATACCCTTCTAAAAGGATATAAAAGCATTGTCTCCACCATCTATTCACCAAAATACTATTACAAACGTGTTAAAGAGTTTCTCAAGATATATTCCCCGCCTATCAGGAAATTCTTCAGATTTCGCCCGGTCCATATCTTTGCACTGATACGATCAGTCATACTCCTCGGGATCATCGGGAAAGAGAGGCTGCAATACTGGAAGCTGATGCTGTGGACAATCCTCCGGCGGCCGCGCTGTTTTCCGCTGGCTACAACCCTGGCTATCTACGGTTTTCACTACCGCAAGGTCTTTGAAAAGCTGCCGCGGGTGTAATTTCTTTATAGTGGTTCTCACAGCTCACAGAAAGATTTTTCCCCTGCTCATCAGAAATCACGAATCCGCCGCCCATTCCGTTTCATGCCGGCGCGCATATTCAGAAGGCGAAAGGCCTGTAGTTTCCTTAAAAACCCGGTTAAATGTACTCTTGGAAGAAAATCCTGCTTCCAGGGCCAATTCCAGAATACTGTGATTATTCAGTGCCCCTTCTTCGATACGCTCCCGAAAGTACTGCAGGCGGTAATCGTTGACCAGGGAACAGAAGGACTGTTTATAAACATGGTTAATCACATACGAAACGCGATTCGGGTGTATATCAATTCGCTTGGCCAGTTTTCGCAGGGATAGTCTGGAATCAAGAAAAACACCTGCATCAAAAGCTTTGCGTATCTGTTCAGTGATCAGCTGACTGTCCTGGTCCGAAATATGCGGCTCTTTGCTGCGATCGGCGGTAAAAGCCCTGTCGTATCCTGCAAGCAGCTGAGGTGCTGCAAGAGCAAGAAGTGAGATCACATACACGAGTATCGCCATTGCCGCAGCCAATATGAGGAATGGGAGTTCTCCCCCCGCGGCAAGCCGGGCATTTGCCGGCGGGTTCACAGCAACAAAGGCAAAAGCGACAAGAACCAGGGACGGCAACACAACCAGGAGCTGCAGCCAGAGCCGAGTATGACCGGCAAGATTCCTGCCATCTTTGCCGAATACAGTCCGAAAGGCGAAGACCAGACAGAGGGCGTTTACAACAACTTTAAGTGCGTTTCGTATCGGAAGCCAGTGCGGTGGGAATCCCGCGAAAACAGAAAGCACGAACTCCTTATACTCCGGAAAATCCATACCTATTACTGTTATGGCAACTGCGGTGGTTTCCGAAATATACGGAACAAGATACACGATCGAAGGCCTCGGCAATCGGGTACTTCCGGTACTGATATTCCTGATAAACCACCAGAGCAGCGGTCCAAAGAGAAAAGGCAGCGGAGTAGTTATCGGCCACAGCCAGGGGGCCCTTAGAAGGGTTTCAGGGTTCCAGGAAGGAATCGTACCCAGTCGCAGGGAAAAGACCAGGACAAGCAGGGCCAGGGGCAGATTAGCATAATGCCGAAAGCGTAAACCTATCAGTACGAGCAGCAGAAGTCCCTGAGCCGCACCCAAACCTGCAAGAAACTCTAGAAAAGACACATCCCGAGTATAACCCGGGACGCTTCAAAAGGCTATTTAAAAAACGTTGGAGCTGCAATCGCTCCATCGGCAAGCCGCTCTACGTTAAAGTAACCGTTAGTGATAGTCAGGGTATTCGTACTGCCGTATTCTTCGAGGGTCCCGCTGAAGGAACCTCTGACAGCTCCACCGACTTCTCCGGAATAGGACTCCAGGATAAAGGTGAAATCCCGGTCGCTGACGGCATAGTAGTCGGTGATCCCGTCGATGGTAAATCCTACACCTCCGACATCTTCCGCTCCAGTAAGAGTATAGGTTCCGGGAGTATTGTTTACGAAGCGAAATGCAAAGTATGGCCCCTGATCCATATTCGTAACACCCTCGCCGGAAGCGGTAATGTAATACACATTCAGGCTTGAATGTTTAGCGCCATTGGCGCCTGAGTCGAAGACATCGTCAGCAGTAAATCCGTTGGTTAAAACATAATCCGTACCGTTTGCCGTAAAAGACACGTAAAAATTCGTATCATCCCCGGCTCCGCCGGAACTGCAGCAGGTCAGAATGAGCGCCAGACATCCGGCACATACAGATAATGTTGCTTTTTCCATACCCTCTCTCCTTCATTTTCGATGAATGAAAAAAGAGTATCCCATATACAGCGAGAGATCGTCCCAATATGTAATATGGGACCACTTTTACCCTGGAACAAAGCCCAGCCAGGCGCTCCCCGCTTCGTAGTCCTCGATCAGCTGGATCTCCCGGGAATCCGCAAAGCTCCCAAGCAGCGATTGAATACGGCGTTTCATTATTTCCAGACAATTCTCGGCCAGATCATGCCGGAACCCACGATCGGCCAGGGTCATTACCATCTGCACAGAAATCAGGCGTCCCAGGATACGGCCTAGATCAACCTTTTTTCGCTGAGAAAGACCGCTTTTCAGGGAGAAATCCAGGGATTCCCTCATCCAGGATGATGCGCGGGAAGTAAGATCAGAGTTCTTCAGATACCGATATAGATTGGATTCCTTCAGGCGATTCATTGATTTGAGCACGGTTTCGGCAATTTGTTCATAAAGGATGTCGTTGGAGCCCTCGAATATCTGAAAAGGTCTGCTGTCAACCAGGGACTGCCCTGCAATGTGATCCCGACGATACCCTTTGGCACCGACCAGCTGTAAAACTGTCTGCGCTGCAGACTGCATCATGTCGGTTATAACACTCTTGACGGCATTTGCCGGCAGAGCAAGACCGGAACAATCCTTTTCCACCCCCGCCGTACCCGTGGAGTAGGCGCACATGGCGGAACTTACCGTGTAGTAGGACTGCAGCACCGCCATGCGGTTCTGCACCTGATCGTAACCGGACAGGGATTTCCCTCCGACCTTTCGACTGCGTACATGCTGCCGCGCCTCGTCCAGAAGACGTTTCAGAAAGCCCATGGCCATTCCCGGAAACTGAAGCCGGCTTCGATGCAGAAGATCCAGCAGCATCCGGACACCGCTGCCCTCCGGTTTGAGGCGCCTCTCTGCCGGCAGGCGGGAATCTATCCTGTTGCGTCCGTAGGGGATCATCTCCAGGCCAAGGCTGTCGTAATACTCTTCCACTTCAATACCGCCCAGGCTTTTGTCCCACACGAAGAAATTGATGCTGCGATCCAGGCCCCCGTCTTCCGTTTCTCCCCGGGCGGTCAACAGCCAGTAGTCGGCCCGACCGGTAAGCCCTCCCCAGTGTTTTGTACCCCGCAGACGGTAGCCGCCTTCTTCCTGCCGGAAACTGCTCTGCATCTGCAGGGCATCGGTGCCGAAATCCGGCTCGGTAATCATCAGTCCGCCCATACTCCGGTGATGCAGAAAATCATTAAAGACTTTTTCCTGGAGGTTCTCTTCGGCGTATTTGGAAACGGGCTGTAAAAAAAGGGCGCCGTTTATTCCCGTAATCAGCGAGAATGGCAGGGATTCATAGGAACAGGTTTCCAGTACCGTCAGGCACTCATGTACCTTCTGCCCCCGTCCGCCGAATCTGGAGGGAATAAAAACCGAGAACGGCGAGGCATCCAGGAGCCCTGTACTCCAGTCTTCCGGCGGACTGATAAGGGGATTCTGAAATGCCGATTTGAGCTTAGCTTTCAGGTTTCTGATATATTCCGGGAAATCCGGAAGATTACTGTTTTTCATGCACACTCACCTTGCTTGCCGAAGTTGCATCCAGTTCCTTGTTCGACAGCGTTTGAGTCTACAATATATTACTATTTTTGTAATGTATACCCCTGATCACTCCCACAGGCATCCAAAAGGGACTGGATCATCCGCAGCAGCTCATCGAGTTCATGCCGCCGGCTGCGTGCGCACTCATGGGCAGGTCTGTCGCAGGCAAGGCAGCGCCGGGGTTCCAGTCCCAGGGCACGGCGGTCAGGCTGCGGAGCATCCGGGACGTGCAGGTCGAAGTCAAAGAGGCGTCCCAGGGGATGGGCTTCCTCGATGCCGACGGCCGCTTTTTTGAGACTAAGGGATTCCCCCTCCACCACCCCATACCATTCAAAGCCGCTGGAAGCTCTGCAGGTCTTTTCATGCAGAGGGGAAAATGTCTCCCGGGCTACGCGGATACCGGCGCTGAATACCTGCTCAGCCCACTTTGGGGTCTTGTCAGGTCCAGGAATGTTCAGGGTCAGAACGATGAGGGGCAGTCTGTACCGCACGAGAAAGCTCTTTATTCTTCGGGATCTTGTTTCCCTGGCAGTCAGGATCTCCTGCAGTTCAAGCGCGGCCATGTATCCTCAGCTCCTTTTCTGCTTCATGGACAAAAATGGTTCCCGCCAGAAGATCGGCACAACCACCGGGACTCAATCCCCGGAGGATGAACTCCCTGTTCATGGCGTAAAGGTAATTTCTACCTGCTTCTGTACGGACGCCGCCGAGAGCGACAGCTGCAAGGCTCGAGGACTGCACGAATCTCAGGGCTTCGAGTCCTCCCCGGTGAACGACTGTTGAATCCTCTGCGCTGCACATTATGGCAAGCAATGCCTGAAGGGACGCGTCGTTCACGGAATACCCGCTGCCGAGCATGGCGGTATAGACCGGTAAGCCGCATTCAAAGATTACTGGAAAGCCGGCTTCAGCTTCGCCTCGAACACCGGTGATTCCATGGGAGAGAAATAGCCTTTCACCATGACTGAGTTCATTTTTATTATGCAGCCCATTGCCCAGCTCCTTGTACACCATACCCCGGGTCATGATACGGATCCCCTTCTGCAGCCCCGGAATACCTGAAGCCCCTTCAGAGGAAGCGGCAGCGACCAGGAGCATAAGCACAAAGATCTGCCCCTTGTGAGTATTCACCCCTCCCGTGGCGGAAAACATGGCGGTTTCAGCCTCACAGCCGATTTTCCGGACCTTCCGCCACAGAACCTCATCCGGGCTTTTTCCCGCCGCCAGCGCCCCAGTGGCGGCAAAGTACGGAACCACCGCTTCGATGCTCCGGCGGAAGCAGGCATAGTCCATATCCGCATGCGCACCCTGGTCAGATCTGTCCACCAGGCCCGGCTTCGGTGTGGTGTCGAGCTCCTGCAGCATGGCATACCGTGCAACAGCGGAGAGCTGTACATGCCGGGAAACTACCCGGTCCGGGGAGGACCGGGTAACGGAGCCAGGCTCAGGTCTTTGCAGCGATGTTCTTTCTTTTAACGATAAAATCACGTAGCACCGGCCCCACAATAGAGATAATGGTCAGAGCGAACAGCACGATACAGAGGGGAGAGGCAAAGAAGATTTTCAGGCTGCCGTTGGATATGACAAAGGCCTGCCGGAAGGACTGCTCCATATCGTTTCCGATTATCACCGCCAGAATCAGAGGCGTTGCCGGAACCTTGGCGGCTGACAGAAAGTACCCCACCACACCGAAAATTATCAGCAGATAAAAGTCGATCACACTGTAGCTGATGGCGTAGGTACCCACAAAGGCAAGACCGAGCACTATGGGATAGAGGATCTTCGGCGGAACCGACAGCACTCTTACCAGGGCACCTGCCATGGGAATGTTTATAAAAGCGAGGATGATATTTCCCACGAACATGCTCGCAATGAGGGCCCAGACAATGGTGGACTGCTGCTGGAACAGCATGGGCCCCGGCTGAAGTCCAAGCATGAGAAGGGCTCCCATCATGACGGCGGTGGTCCCGGATCCCGGTATCCCCAGGGTCAGCATCGGAATCATGGCTCCCACTGATGCGGCATTATTGGCGGACTCCGGAGCTGCGACCCCTTCGATGGCTCCTTTTCCAAACTCTTCGGGATGGTCGGAGAGGTTCTTTTCGTTGTTGTAGGAGAGCAGTGAGGCCATGGTTCCTCCGGCGCCAGGCAGGGCTCCGATGAAGAAGCCGAAGGGCGAGGAGCGCAGGATGGGCCACATACAGCGTTTCCACTGGGCCATGCTTATCCAGATCTTCCCGAATTTTGTCTGGGCCTTTTTATGTCCCTCCGCAATGTTCCGGAAGCTCTTGAAGACTTCCCCCAGGGCAAAGACGGCGATGATTACGACCAGAAAATCAATTCCCGCTTCCAGTTCCAGTATGCCGAAGGTAAAGCGCTTGATTCCTGACTGCCCGTCTATACCGATGGTGGCAATCATCAATCCCAGCAGGGTGGCAATAAAGCCCTTCAGACTGTCTCCCTTGCTCATGGAAGCGGTGGCAGAAAGGGCAAAGACAAAGAGCATGAAGTATTCGGCGGGACCGAATCTGAGGGCGAAGCGGGCCACAGGAAGAGCAACCGCCACCATAAGGATTGTCGCTATTACCCCGCCGATAAAGGATGCAATGGCGGATATGGCCAGGGCCGCCTCCGCTTCACCTTTCAGCGTCATGGGATACCCGTCAAAGGTTGCGGCCACTGCGGCCCCGTCTCCGGGGGTATTGATCAGGATCGAGGACCTGGATCCCCCGTACATGGCGCCGTAGTAGACACCCGCCATGGTAATGAGGGACGCCGTAGGGCCCATCACAAAAGTCAAAGGCAAAAGGACTGCCACACCCGTGGCGGGTCCCAGACCGGGGAGCATACCGATGACCGTTCCGAGGATTCCCCCGATGGTAACCCACAGTATGTTCAGCGGCTGTATTGCAATACCCAGTCCCTGGAACAGAAAATTCAGTGTTTCCATGGTGAACTCCTAAAACCAGATGATCGGTGTTTGCGGAAGATAGACCCCCAGGGTCTTGGCAAACAGCAGATAGATAAAAAGACTGAAGGTGAGCGAAACCACCGTATTGATCCTCCATTTGGCTGCTCCGTTGAACAGGAACAACTCCAGCTGCAGAAAAACGAAGGTGGAAAGCACATACCCCAGGGGTTTGAACAGCAGGGCGTAAAGAACCCCGAAGATACAGGTAAATACGATCTTCGACAGAAAAGGATTCCTGGGTTCGTGCTCTGCTTTTCCATTTTTTCTTATCCGGCTAAACTCCCGCAGCAGGAGATATGCGGAACAGATCACCATCAGGAACCCCAGACCCGCGGGAAAAACCTTGGGTGCATGAGGAATACCGACGCTTGCTTCGGGCAGATTCAGGCTCAGCCAGCTTACAACAAGTCCGATAACAAAGGAGACTGTTCCGGAAATCAGTGTCATATTCATTGTTTTCCTCGCAAGAAAGAGCGGAGCGGCTCCCCTTTACTGGGCCGCTCCGCAGAATTGTACTGGACAGAATCAGTCGGCAAGCATGCCGATTTCATCGAGAATGCCGCGATATGACTGGTCTACCTTTTTCAGGAACTCAAGATATTCGGGTCCTTGCATGTAGTAATCATCCCAGCCGTTCTTGATCTTCGCCTGCTTCCACTCTTCGGTTTTGACCATCTGGTTCAGGGTATTTACCCAGAAATCAACGGCGTACTGGGGCATTTCGGGAGGCCCGAACAGTCCGCGCCAGTTGACGAAGGTTTCATGAATCCCGGCTTCCATACAGGTGGGAATGGCGGCGACTACGCCTTCTCCAACCCGGTGGTCAGCAGTCTGAGCCAGAGCTTTGAGGTCTCCGCTCTCGATGAGTCCGCGGACCTCGGACAAACCGGTGGAGAAGAGGTCGATATGACCGCCCATGACCTGGGCTGCACCGGAATCGTTGAAGTTTACATAGTCGATCTGCCGCAGGTTCTTGACTCCCGCTGCTTTTGCCATGATCAGGAACTGGATATGGTCCATGGAACCCGCGGAAGAGGTACCGCCGATCTTAACGCTTTTGGGGTCCTTTTTCAGGGCATTCATAACATCCATGATGCTGTTGTATTTGGAATCCGCTTTGACAACGAATACCGCATAATCCGCTATCAGGTTTGCCAGGGGAGTCACATTCTCGTAGTTGAGATCCGTGGAACCGGAAAGCTTGGTAAGGATGAGAGGCGGCGAATACACAGTAATGATGTTGTCCGCCTTGGGTTTTTCCTGAAGGCTTGCAAGATGTACCGCCCCGCCGGCACCCGGGTTGTTACGGACAGGCATGGGAACTTTTACCAGACCCGTATCCTTGAGAACCTTGGCAACGGTACGGATAGTCAGGTCCCATCCGCCGCCGGCACCGGAGGGTGCAACGAAATCCAGGGCCCCTTTGGGGTACTGAACCTCTCCGCCTTCTCCCTGCCCTTCGGCAAGTATCGGGGCTGCCAGGGCAAAACAGACAGCAAGAACCAGCAGGCTTACAATGATTTTTTTCATACAGACTCCTTATTGGGTATTTTTACGCAGCCAGGCTGCGCGTATGCACTAGAATTAATCCGCGACGTTGCGTATGACATCGATTATTGTTCCGTCCCGGTATTCCACGAGTCCTACGACCTTGTCACCGAACTTTATGGGTTCCGGGGTCCCCGCCACCCGTTCGGCCCGTTCCTTCAGTTCCTGAATGGTGTACAGAGGCAGCTTGCTGCCGTGGAAATAGTCGACCAGGTCCTTGCGCCGGGGATTGATGGCAATTCCCCTGTCGGTAACCAGGATATCCACGCTCTCTCCGGGGGTAACGACAGTCAGGACCCTGTCCACAACACTGGAGATCCTTCCCCGGATCAGCGGGGCGACTACCACGGAAAGGCCGGAACCGACGGCGGTATCGGAATGACCACCGGAGGCCCCCATGATGATGCCGTCGGAACCGGTAAGCACGTTGACGTTGAAGTTCGTATCGATTTCCAGGGCACTGAGGACCACAACATTCAGCTTGTTTACTGCGCAGCCCTTGTTCAGGGGGTTCGCGTAGTAGGAGGCGTCGATCTCCGTGTGCATGGGGTTTACGGCGATGGAGTTCACCGCATCCAGATCAAAGCTCTGGACATCCAGCATCCTCTTTATGAGCCCCTCCTGGTGCATCCTGACTATCTGGCTGGTTATTCCCCCAAGGGCCCAGCTGCAGGTGACCCCGCGCCTGCGCATGTAATCCGAAAGGTAGCGGGTTGTCGCCAGGGAGGCGCCGCCGGAACCGGTCTGCAGGGAGAAACCGTCTTCAAAATAGGGGGAATAGGCGATTACATCAGCAGCGTTCTGGGCGATCAGGAGGTCCTTGGGGTTACTGGTTATACGGGTCGCCCCTGTGGCTATGCGGCTTGAGTCCCCCACGGAATCCACGACAACGATATGGTCCACCAGGTCCTGATCGATACTGAAGGGAGTGTTCGGGTATTCCACCAGATTGTCCGTAATAAGTACGACCCTGGAGGCATGCTTGGCGTCGACAATCGCATAGCCCAGGGACCCGCAGGCGGATGTCCCGGTAAAGCCGTTGGCATTTCCGTATACATCGCTGGAGGGTACCCCTAAAAACGCGACATCGATCTTTATCTGGCCCGTCTCCACGGCCCTGGCACGGCCGCCGTGGGAATGAAACAGGACCGGCACATCCATGATTCCAGCGGAGATCTGCTCACCGAGCCTGCTCCTGAGGCCGCTGGTTATTATGCGGCTTATGACCCTGTTCTTAATATGCGGAAGCAGTTCGTCATGGACAGTCGTCAGGGAAGAACTTGCCAAAGTCAGGTTTTTTATTCCCAGGTTGGCAATGACATCCAATACCATGTTGACGACCTTGTCGCCGTTGCGGAAATGGTGATGGAACGAGATCGTCATGCCGTCTTTAAGCCCGGTTTTCAGAACCGCCTGCTCCACCGTATCCAGCAGTTTGTTCAGCCGGGGAAGGTTGCGGTTTCCCTTTTCCTGACGCACCAGCGGGGTATTGGCAAAGGCCCCCTGGAAGGGTTTCAGCTTTTCACAGCCGGGTATTGAATCCGGGATTTCCCGGCCAATCGCGTTCTCAGACATGTAACTCCTCCTCGGGGATACGCTGGCCCGAAGCCTTGGCCATTTCGATTACCCGTTCGGCCCGGTCGACCATGGGCTTGTCCACCATCTTGCCGTCCACGGTAATAACACCCGTGTTGCGCTTCTTCGCTTCCGCAATGCCGCGCATGACCCGGAGGGCGGCCTCAACTTCCGCCTCGGTGGGGGCGAAAACATCGTGGACCGGCCGGATCTGCCGGGGAGATATGATGGACTTGCCGTCGAAGCCGAGCTGTTTGGCCATGCGGACCTCTTCCACAAAGCCTTCCTCATCGTTCAGGTCGGAAAACACCGTATCCAGGGCATAGATTCCCGCGGCCCGGGCGGCAGTTACCAGGGCGGAACGGGCATAGAAGATCTCCGAACCTGCCCGGCTCCTGGAGGTTTTCATGTTGGTGACATAATCCTCCGCTCCAAAGGCAATGCCGATGAGCCGGGAACTTGCGGTGGCTATCTGGTAGGCGTTCAGGATTCCCAGGGGACTTTCGATGGCGGCCATCAGGGCGATGCTGCCCTCTTCAAGGCCAGCGGCTTTCTCCTCCTGCCGAATAAGCTCCTCCACATCCTGGATGTCCCGGGCGGTCTCGGTCTTGGGAAGCCGGATTATATCGGGTCCAGCGTTGACCATGGCTTTAATGTCGTCCCGGCCGTAGGGCGAATCCAGGCCGTTGATCCTGACCACCGTTTCTGTGCCTTCGTAGTTCAGGGTGCGCAGAGCGTGGAAAACCAGGAGCCTGGCGCTGTCTTTTTCGTTTACGGCGATGGAATCTTCCAGATCGAACATTATCGCGTCGGAACGGTATATATGGGCATCCTTGACCATGGCGGCATTGCCCCCGGGAACGTACAGCATTGTTCTTCGCAGTTTCATAGGCTCAGCGTCTCCACCGCATCTGGCTTATGCCCGCGGCACGGTATGCTGCCGCTTCCAGGCGGGCCCTGACGGTGCAGTCCAGGGCACCCTTGTCCTGCAGGCTTACATGAACATCCTTTATTCCAAGACCTTCCAGGACTTCGTTGACTACGGCGATAATCCGGTTTCCGAACTGCTTTTTTACGATGCTCTCCAGCTCGATCTTTATGCCCGGATCCGTGGGGGGACTGACGGTAACAAGAACATCGCTGGACTCCAGAGTCCCGGCAATGCCTTTTTTGGTGATCTTCACGCAGATCCTCCTTGAAGTTTGTTGCGGATATCCTCCGCTTCCGCGGAAGTCAGGTATGTGTAGGTACTGGGAGGTACGATTTTCGCCGTCTCTTCTGTTTTACCGGCGGCAATGAGGCGCCGGACCTCGGATGCACTGATGGCAGTATTGTCAGATTCCCGGCGCTCAATCTCCACGACATCGAGACGGTATTCCGGCAGGATTTCGTGCATGCTCTGGTTGTAGCGCCTGGTTACCGGGCAGAAGGGTTCCTGGCCGACATAGCGGCGCCGGATTCCGGCGGCAGGGGCGATTTTCTCCCCAAAGATCGTCAGGTCCAGGCGGGTATGGGCATCGAAAATCTTTCCCTTGTCCTTGATGAAGTAGCTGGGGAACGTGGCGTTGGAGATAATATAGTCCCCGCCGGGGATCACCCGTACATTCTCAAGGTCCTGCACCCCATCCTCAATCAGCTTTTTCCGGACGTGAAAGGGAAACACCGAGCGATCCTCCTGAACAACAAATAAAAGAACCAGGGGATTTTCTCCGGCAGCACGTTCCACAAGGTATCGATGTCCCAGGGTAAAGGGGTTGCAGTTCATTACCAGGGAAGCTGCGGGCAGGCCCATGGGATTGAGCCTGGAGAGTCCGGAAAGAAACAGACTGAAGTTACGGCTGTTGTCTTCCAGGAGGAGGACCTCCTCCGTGGAGGCTATCTCGGTATATCCCAGGGCGTTGAAATGCGCCCTGTTCTGCGGCAGTGTGTAAATAAACAGGGAATCGATGCCCCGGTTATGGGCCCGGACCTTCAGATAGGTCAGGACTTTGGCGGTAAGATCTTCGCCCCGGTGCTCCTCATCGACGACGACACCTTTTACAACCTTTCCGGAAAGGGATCCGGTGGCCACCATGGTCTCACCGTTGAAGATACCGATGGAATACTCAATATCGTCCTCATAGTCGAGGCCGTGGCGGGCCAGAAACCTGACCACCTGTTCCCTCTCCGTCGGAACCCGGGGCGACAGGCTCCGGACAATTACATTTGCTCCCCAATCCATGAGTACAGTGTGGGGCAGGAAATTTCAGCTGTAAGTAAGAGTATCTTTGATTTCTTTGTAGGATTTTTCCTACATCAGCCCATGGGCATCAGCTTGTGCCTGAAGACATACTGGGTAAGCTGAGCATTGTTTTTCAGGTTCATCTTCTCCAGCAGCCGGCTGCGGTAGGTACTTACGGTTTTTACGCTTATGTAGAGTTCGTCGGCAATCTCCGAAAGGGTTTTTCCCGATGCTATGGAGAGCATGACCTGGGTTTCCCGTTCAGACAGAAGCTCATGAGGCAGGGCGGTACCGGGGTGCCGGATGGTCTCCAGCAGAATACTGGAGGTCGTTTCGTTCATGTAATGTTCCCCCCGGGCCACCTGACGCAGTGCCCGGACAAGCTCTTCCGGTGCTGTCGCTTTATTCAGGCAGCCCGCCGCGCCGAGTCTCAGGGCCCGGGCCGCGTACTGGGTCTCCGGCTGTATGCTCAGCATCAATACAGGCAGGTCGGGGAACTCCTGCTTTACCTCCGCCAGGACAATCATTCCGTCCTTGTCCGGCAGGCTTATATCCAGGATAAGAACATCAACGGGGTTCTTTCGCAGCATGGAAAGTACATCGCAGCCCTTCCCGGTTTCGTATATTCCGGAGACCGAAAGGGACTCTTCCATGAGCTGAATAAGCCCCCGGCGCAGTACCGGGTGGTCGTCTGCTATCAGTACACGCAGCATGTCATCATCCTGTTACAGGGACTCTCAGGAAAACGGTGGTTCCCAGGGGAGTGGAATGGATCGATATTTCACCGCCAAGATGCTTGGCCCGTTCCTGCATACCGATTATACCATAGGATTCAGCGTCGGTAAGTTTGTTTTTCGCCATACCTACTCCGTCATCATGGACAGTCACGTAGAGAATGCCCTCATTAGTCACAAGGGACAACGAGGCACTGGCAGCGTTTGAATGCCGGACTATATTCGTTACCGTCTCCTGAATAATGCGGAATACCGCCGTGGCCCGCTCCACATTCATCTCCGGGGTGGGACCGACGGAACGCTGAAAACGCAGAGACGAATGGCGCTCCGTCTCGTCCAGGAGCCAGTCCACAGCTTCACCGAGGCTGAGATTGTCCAGGATAACCGGACGCAACCGAGTCGCAAGGTCCTTTGACCAGTCCAGGGTTTCGTTGATAATGCCGAGCATCGATTCGTAGCGGGCCTGACGCTGTTCAAGCATTGAAGCAGCGTTTCTTGAGAGCCAGAAGATATGCATCTTGAGGGTTGTAAGCAGCTGCCCCAGTTCGTCATGTACATCCCTGGCGATGGCCTTGCGTTCCTCCTCCCGGATGTCCTGCACATAGTTGGAGAACTGCTGGAGCATGCGGTTCCGCTTATCGAGGCCGGCAATCCGGATCCTGCCGATAACAAAGAAAACCGAAACAAGCAGCCCCCCCATCAACAGGGCAAAGTACCAGGTCTGGTAAAAGGGGGGTACCACGGTTATTTCGAGATCAGCATAGTTGTTGCTCCAGACCCCGTTACTGTTGGTGCCCATAACCTGAAGAATGTAGGACCCCGGAGGAAGACTGGAATAGTAGAAGGTGTTCTCTGTCCTCAGATAATGCCAGTCGGTATCAAAGCCGTTAAGCCTGACGGCATATTTGTTTTTCCCGGAATCGGCATAATCCAGGGATGCAAAGGAGAAACCGATAAAACTGTCCCCGGGATAAATGGTCAGACTCTCTGTCAGACAGATATTCCTTTCCAGATAGACCCGGTCCCGCACCGGCAATCCCACCGGGATTTCCTTATTGAACAGGCTGAAGCCGGTGATCCGGATATCCGGGGAATAGGAGTTGACATGGATTTTTTCCGGATCGAAGCTCAGAAGACCCCGGGCTGTTCCGAACAGAAGGTTTCCATCGGAGCTGCGAAAATAGGCGTTCCGGCCGAACTGGTTGGAGAGGGTGCCATCGGATCTCCACAAGTTGGTAATCTGCTCGGTTATAAGGTCAAAGCGGGACAAGCCGTTGGCGGTACTGACCCAGAGGAACCCGCTGTCATCCGGAAGGATACCGAAAACATTGTCGTCGGACAGACCGTCCTGTACCCGGAAAGCATGAAAACTCCCTTTTTCCCGATCAAAACGGTTTAAACCGCCTCCGGAGGTTCCCACCCAGAGATTCCCTTCGCCGTCCTCGGATATGCAGTTTACGCTGTTGTCGCTGAGGCTGCGGAGGTCCCCGGGGTCCCGGGTATAATTGCGGAACCGGTCCTCTCCCCGGATCTTCATGCTCAATCCCCCGTCCCAGGTACCTATCCAGAGATTACCAGCGGAGTCCTCGTAGAGGGCCCGAATCGAGTTTCCCAGCAGGGATTCCGGGCGACCGGGAATATTCATGAAACGCTCGAATCGGTTCTCTTCAGGAAGAAACCGGTTCAGTCCGCCTCCTTCGGTCCCGATCCAGAGATACCCCTCCCGGTCCACCTGAAGAGCCCATACTACGTTCGAACTGAGAGCAGAGGGATTATCGGGGTCCGCGTAATACCGAAGAAAACGGCCGTCCCTTCTTCTGTACTGCATGAGCCCGTCGCCGTCGCTGCCGATCCAGATATTGCCTTCAGGATCCTCCGCCAGGGAGTAGAGATGGTTGCTGTTTATGCCCTGCGGGTCACTTTCGGAATGAAGATAGTGGCGTAGAGTCCCCTGCCGGTCCATCCGCAGGAGGCCCTGGCCGTCGGTGGTTATCCAGAGATCGCCCTCCCCGGATTCGAGAATCTTCCTGACATCGTATCCGCCCTGGAGCAGATAGGTAAAACCCCTGGCCCGGGGATTATAGCGGTCGACTCCGCCTCCCCTGGTGGCCACCCAGACGATACCGGATTTATCCACATAAATATCTCGGATAAAATCGCTGCTCAGGGAAAAGTCGTTGTTCTGATCATGGACAACGGTACGGGTCGTGTAGCCTCCGTCCACAAGCACCAGTCCGCTCCGTTCCGTACCTGCCCAGATAGTACCGAAATCGTCCTCAGCAATGCAGCGTACGCTTTTTTCCCCGAATACCTGCCGGAACGAGGGCTCCCCTGACGCAGAATCGGCGACATAAAGCCCCTCGTTCTCAAGACCCACCCAGATCCTTCCCAGGGAATCTTCAAATACCTCCCGGACGGTGGACTTGTCAAAGAAGTTGTTCAGAGAAAACCCGTCCCGGAAGAGGGAAAGCCCTCCCCCCTGGGTCCCGATCCACATACGATCTCTTGAATCCCCGAGAAGAACCCTGATAACATCACTTTCGAGGCCTTCAATTCCCGAGTGGGAATAGCGGATGAATTGTTCCGTTTCCGGTAAAAAGATCGCAATGCCCGCATCCCCGGTTCCGATCCAGATTCGTCCGGCGGAATCCTCTTCCAGACAGAAGACCTTCTGGCTCGGAAGGGAGTTGGGGTTTCCCGGTTCCGCCTGGTAGACAGAGAAGGAACCGTCGGAAAAGTCATACCGGTTGAGTCCTCCTCCGTCGGTCCCGATCCAGAGGCGCTGTCTGGAATCCTCGAATATGTCAAAGATAACCGAACCGGAGATACTCTCGGGACGCGCCTGTTCCGGCTTGAAAACCTGAATGTTCCGGCCGTCGTAGCGATTAAGTCCCGAGAAGGTACCGAACCACATGAAGCCCAGATAATCCTGATAAACCGCGAAAACTGAGTTGTTGGAGAGTCCCTCCCGCAGGGAGAGATGGATAAACTGCATTGGCTCCTCGGCATACTGCGGGACCGGTGCCAGCAATACGCCGAGAAGAACCAGAAGCATGGTCTTCTTCACGCCTGAATAGTATCGTATAATGAGCGGTACTTCAAACAGGAAATGACCGGGAATCCCCGGTTCTTACAGCCCTTTCAACGGTGAATGTCCGTGTACGCGGTCTTTCACCGCCAGGGTCGTTACGTCGCCCTCGATGTACCGGTTGAAGAGGATATCGTGGCCCAGGCAGAGTCCCATGGTTACCGTAAGATCCGGCCCCGCGGCATTCAGCTGGGCAGCCTGCCCCAGGGGGTTGCAGGAAACCCCCTTGAGTTCGCTTTTGCTGTTGACCAGGTTCTGCGGCAGGGCACCGACGGTGCAGGATACGGCCTCGACCTTTGCCCCGGACTCCCTGAGGCGGACGCGGGCACGGGCGGCCTGCTTCTCCATTCCGTAGCAGTAGGCAAGACCGACCTTTTTTAGTCCCTGGTCGCGGATATATTCAACCAGCTCCTGCACCCTGTCGAGAGTTCCAGCCCTGCCGCCGTCAACAAGGCGGGCAGCGCTTTCCACGATGCTTGCGTTCCGGTCCTCGCGATAATCACAGACCAGGGAATCCGGGTCGAAGGTTTCCGCTCCGCAGCTCACGGTGCTGCGGCAGGATCTGGCGGTACAGAGGGTGCAGTTCACAGCAGGCCTCCCTGCTTATTCCATCTCTTTGGTAACCGCAATGGCTGCTATTGTGCCGTCGGAAACCGCGGTGGTTATCTGCCGGTAGCGTTTGGATTTAACGTCTCCCGCAGCGAAAACCCCGGGAAGGTTTGTACGCATCTCCTCGTCGGTCTGCAGGTACCCCCACTGGTCCAGTTTCAGCCGGTCGTCGAACATCTCTATATTGGGCATAAAGCCTACGAAAACAAAAATTCCGTTGGTCCGGACCTCCCTGCGCTCCCCGGTCTTGAGATCTTCCACAACGACTCCCATATCCATGCTGCCGTACTTCCTGAACTCCCTCGGTTCATGCTCGAACAGGAACTCGATTGCCGGATCGGCAAAGGCCTTCTCCTGAGCCTCCCTGTTGGCCTGCAAATGGTCGAACTGGTGTACCACGGTGATCTTTTTGGCGAATTTGCTGATAAACAGGCTCTCTTCGATGGCGGAGTTGCCGCCCCCGATAACCACAACCTCTTTATCCTGGAAATACTTGGCGTCGCAGGTGGCGCAGTAGGAGATACCGTTTCCGGCGTATTCCTGCTCTCCGGGAACACCCAGGGGCCGCGGCCGGGAGCCGGTGGCAATGACCAGCTTCCGGGCTTTGATGGTCTCGTAGCCGTCTATTTTGAGACACCTGCAGTCCAGATCCACGTAGTCGATCTCCACTGCCGCCCGGAACTCGACACCGTTGGCTTTAGCCTGCTCACTCATATAATGGGAAAGCATGTAGCCGTTCTGAGCCTCCACAAAGCCCGGGTAGTTGGAAACCTGGTGGGTAGTGGCAACGTAGCCGCCGGGAAGGGCTATATCCACGAGGATGGTCTTTAACCTGGCCTGGGCGAGATAAACACCTGCGGTAAGACCCGCGGGGCCGCCGCCGAGGACGACCACGTCCGTTTCGGTGGTCTTCTCTTCAATCTTAGCGCGGATCTCTTTTACCTTTTCCTCCGGCAGCAGGGCGTCGAGGTTCCGCATGATGTCGGACCGCTTGATTCCCCCCGCAAGCCTGTCTCCAACGATCTCCCCGTCTTTATAAAAAAGCAGAGTGGGTGATCCGGTAACATCCAGCTTCTTTGCGAGTTCACGGTTTTCCTGACGGAATATCTTTACAAAAGCCACATCGTCCCCATACAGCTCGCTTAAGGGTTCGAATTTGGTAGCCAGCGCCTCACAGGGAGGGCATTCCGTGGAATAAAAGTCCAGTACCGCCAGCGGTTTGTTCAGTACCGCCGCCTCATACTGGTCCTGATTGATCTCTGTAATTTTTCCAGCCATTATTTGTCTCCTGGTATAGTAAAATAGAGGGGTATTCCCATGCTCAGCAGCTTGTCCGTGGGCCGGCAATCCGGTGACAGAATTTTACCCTTTGTGTTTTTCGCCACTGCGGCACAGCCGCCGCCGCAGGTAAGCTGCAGATTGCAGTTCGCACATTCGGGAATGGAGGTGACGTCCCGGTCTTCCCACTCCTCTATGGCCTCGTCCCTCCGGGATATTTCCGGATAAAAAGTTCCCAGTTCCTCTCCCTTTTTACCCACCGTGGCCGTACAGGCGTAGACCTTTCCGGTATAGTCCAGGGCCCATTCGGTCTTGGTCCCGGGACAGGAGTCAAAGAGGGGGTCCGGCAGTTCTCCGTGTTCAAAAAGGAATTTGGTCACCGAATACGCGGGCCGATGGAACTCCAGAAACTCTGGGTTCTCTTTTATCAGCGCATAGAGTTCCTCATACAGGCTGATCCGGGAGTAGAGCTTCTTCTGATCGATCTGACAGGTATGAAGTTCGTAATTTCTGCCGAGCTGGGTCTTGAAGAGAGGATTCCCTGTCCATCCCCGTGCGATGGCGAACCGGGCGAGCTCCGGCAGATGGGGCAGATTCTCCCTGTCCACAACTGCCCGCAGGTTGATCGGGATTCCCGCCGCCAGAGCCGCGTCGATCCCCCGGACGATCCGGTCAAAGGTGGCACCGCCTCCATGCAGGGGACGCCGTCTGTCATGGACCACCCCCACCCCGTCGAGGGTAACCTGGACCTCCCGGATACTAGCTGAGGATAAAAGGGGAATATAGTTCTCCAGCTCATACCCGTTGGTCACAACCGCTACGCTCAGCTTACGATCCGCCGCCTTTGTCAGGATTCTCTCCAGCACATTCCGGGAAGCTGAGGAAGGGAGGAGGGGCTCGCCGCCGAAAACAGTTATGTACTTTTTTCGTCCCGCCAGTTCCGTATCGAGCCAGCGGAAAAAAGCATCGGTAAGCTCCGGATTACGGCTGTCGTTCGCGTGGTCATAACTCTCCTGGTAACAGTAGGAGCAGGCAAAGTTGCAGGCATAGGTGGGGACAAAGAAAACCTGAACCTCCTCCGCTTCCCTGGCTTCGATAAAAGAGAGGTAAGCATTGCGATAACGCCTGTTTTCTTCCCCTTCATCAGACAGGTAACCCTTTTCAATGAACTCCGTCGGATCCGCGATGTTTCCCTTTTCATACTCCCGGGCCAGTTCCGGGGAAAGGATATCCGCCTGCTTTGACAGGGGATTCAGCAGGATATAATTATCCGAGTCCTTCAGTTTCCTGAAGATGTTATGTTTCGAGCGGGTCATTTTCTCTTCCTGAGCTTTGTAATCTAAAGTTCCCGGGGGAGTACTCCCCCGGGATGCAGGTCCTAATCGTGGCAGCCCGCGACAATCTTTGAGGTCTTGGCGCAGCACTGGGCTACGGCCTGACCGGAAGAAGGAGTCTTCTTCACCAGGGAAAGCATTTTTTTCTTCATGCCTGTCTCCTTATCTCCTCTTCAATTATATAGTATCAGCTTTTCTTTCCGGGCTTGTATCCCCGGATAGTCCAGCTGGATACTTCAATTTCTCCCTTGGGGTAGGGAGCGCTCTCTTCCAGAACGCTGATTTCGGCGAAGCCGGCGTTCTGAAGATGCATAAGGTATTCATCACGGGTTACGGAACCCGCCCAGCATTCCGCGACCGCCTCCGGGTCGTTACGGTATTTTTCCGGGACCGGCGCGGTACTGTAAATGTCGCTCACCACAAAACGTCCACCGGGCTTGAGTATGCGGAATACCTCGTTCCAGACCTTCTGTTTGTCCTCGGCATGATTGATGGTGCAGTTGCTGATAACCAGATCAACCGTTGCATCATCGAGCTTCAGGTGTTCCAGGTCGGTTTTAATTACCTGTCCGTTGCTGATGCCGAATTTCTCCAGGTTGCGTTCAGCTTTGCGGATCATACCATCGGATATATCGATTCCGATAACCCGCCCGCCCGTACCTGTCTCTTCCGCGAGGCGTATCAGGTCGAGACCCCGGCCGCTGCCCAGATCGACGCAGGTCTCTCCAGGGGCAGCTGCCGCATGGTTGATGGCACCTCCACAGGAGAGACAGCAGGATGTTTCTGCCAGCTCACTGTATCGTACATTTATACTGCTGACCGTGCTTTGCGACTGTGCAGTGCAGCAGGATTGTGTTTCCGTCATATCATCTCCCTGTATAGTTCTCTTTGAAGTCCGGGTATCATACAACCTGCAGCAGAAGTTTCATGCCCTGTCGAACCTGTTCGATCTGCCTGGTGTCAAGCTTTTCAAGGAAATCACGTTCGCAGGTGTCCTTTATCCGGCTGAGATCCTTCAGATGCTCCTTCCCTGCAGAGGAAAGTCGTATTATTGAGCTGCGCCGGTCATCGGCATCCTGTTCCGAAACGAGCAGTCCCCGGTCAAGAAGGCCTCCGATAATACGGCTTCCTCTGGATGTTGAGACCCCGAGCCTCATGGACAGCTCCTTTGAGCTCATGCTGATATTATTCAGCAGGAAAATCGTCATGACCTCCCGGGGGGAAAGTCCGTATCTGCTGCCGATTTTTTCCTCGATATTACAGCGGTTTTTGAAGTCTATTACGAGATCGATAAGTCGTTCAGGTTGTTTAAGCGCTTCGTTGCCCACAGCAATTGTTGCCATGAGCAACTAATATCAGTTATATAACTTTTTGTCAATATGGTTTTTTTATTATATTATTCCTCAAAGGCAAAGGCTGCCAATCAACGTGTCTTCCCCCGGGTCTTATCAAGAAATATCGCCTTTATGCCCCCCTTGTCGAGGATATTCATGGCGTAGGAGGAGAGCTTCTCCCCTTCAAGGACTTTTCCAGTCCGGGAATTAGTAACGGTCCCCTGTTCCAGATCGATTTTTAGTGTGTCTCCGCTTTCCACCCGGGAGGAAATTCCCTTGCACACCAGAAGCGGCAGGGCCAGGTTGATGGCGTTGCGGTAAAAGATGCGGGCAAAGGACTCGGCCACCACCGCCGCAACGCCGGCATGCTTCAGTGCTATGGCTGCGTGCTCCCGGCTCGAGCCGCAGCCGAAGTTTGTACCCGCAACGACGATGTCCCCGGGCTGAAGCTTTGAGGCGAAGGAGGGATCAGCCCCCTCAAGGCAGTGCCGGGCTATCTCGTCAGGTTCCACCAGCTCGAGGTACTGTCCCGGGTAGATCTGGTCCGTGTCTATGTTTTTTCCAAAGAGGTGGGCTTTTCCTGTGTATCCGGTCTTCATACTGATGCTCCTTGAGGGGTGTCGAGGTATTTGCCGGGATCCGCCAGGCTGCCTTCCAGGGCGGAGGCGGCCACCAGGGCCGGGGAACCAAGGTAGATCTCTGCTTCCGGGCTTCCCATGCGTCCCGGGAAATTTCTGTTCGTGGAGGAGACGCAGACTTCTCCCCTGGCCAGGATTCCCGCATGAGTCCCCAGGCAGGGGCCGCAGCCGGGGGCGTTGAAGGTTGCACCGGCTTCGATCAGGGTCTGTACGTAGCCCTTTTCCATGGCTTTTTTGTATACCTCCATGGAGGCTGGAATTACGACCATCCGCGTGGCAGGGGCTATTTTCCTTCCCTTTACCACCTGTGCCGCAGCCTCCAGGTCCTCCAGACGTCCGCCGGTACAGGAACCGATGAATGCCTGGTCCACCTTCACCGGGGAAACCTCCGAAAAAGGAAACACATTGTCCACACTGTGGGGACAGGCAAGCTGGGGCTCCAGGGAGGATACATCGAAGAAGTGCTCCCCGGCGTAGGTGTAGCCCGGATCGGTCTCGTCCAGGATGTAATCAGTCCCGAAACGCTCTTCCACGTAATCCAGCACGGCCCGGTTGGGCTTCATCCAGGCGGTCTTGGCTCCCATTTCCACCGCCATATTGCAGACGGCCATCCGCTCCGATACCCCCAGGCCTTCCACGTACTCCCCGCAGAACTCCACCGCCTGGTAGACCGCCGCATCCGCCTTGAGCTTTCCGATGATGTGAAGAATCACATCCTTGGCATAGACCCCGGTCCGGGGCTTGCCGGTAATCTCGATTTTTATTACTTCCGGGACCCTGAACCAGAGTTCCCCGGATATCAGCACCGTGGCAGCGTCGGTTGCCCCGATTCCGGTACCGAAGGCCCCGAAGGCCCCGTGGGTAGTTGTATGGGAATCCGTGGCCACCAGGATCATACCCGGACGGATCAGCCCAGCCTCGGGCATAACCTGATGACAGACCCCTGCATTGATATCAAAGTGATGGGTAAGGCCCTGTTCCCTGGCGAAGTCCCGCATCTCCTTGTGGATCTGGGCGGTGCGTATCGTCGGGGCCGGGGAATAATGGTCAAATACAAAAGATATCTTCGTCGGGTCCCAGACCTTTGTGCCTCCCATCTCGTAAAAGGAACGGACCACCTGAAGGTACAAATCGTTGAGTTCGATAAAATCAACCGAGCAGTTCAGGATCTCCCCGGGTGTAACGGAATCGACCCCCGCCGCCCGGGCGAGCATCTTTTCTACTGCGTGCACTGAAATCTCCTTATTCTATAATATCAGGGACAGTATAGCAGAGAAAATACCGGGAGGGGGATCGATCTTCAGCTAGAAAAACAGCGGTTTTTTGCTGACTCCCATGGTATAAAGATAGAGTAGTCAACCCAGGGAGGTACCCATGATACTAGGCTGTCCAAAGGAAATAAAAAAGCAGGAATACCGGGTGGGACTGACGCCCCACTGCGTTTCCGCCTATTCCCGGCGGGGACACAAGGTTCTGGTTCAGAAAGGAGCCGGGGAAGGTTCCGGTTTCGAGGACCAGGAATACGCGGAAGCGGGAGCCAGACTCGTGGAGACAGCCGCGGAAGCCTGGGCCGCCGATATGGTGGTCAAGGTAAAGGAACCCCTGCCGGAGGAGTATCGGTTCTTCCGCAGAGACCTGATTCTCTATACCTATCTGCACCTGGCTGCGGCGGAGGAATTGACCCGGGAGATGCTCGAAACGAAGGTAAAAGGTATCGCCTATGAAACAATCCAGACCGATGACGGGCACCTGCCCTGTCTTACACCCATGAGCGAGATCGCAGGACGACTGAGCGTACAGGAGGGGGCCAAGTACCTGGAAAAGACCTTCGGAGGCCGGGGTGTTCTGCTGGGAGGGGTCCCTGGAGTCGAACGCGGAAAGGTGGCCATCCTCGGCGGCGGTGTCGTCGGCATGAACGCCTGTAAAATCGCCGTAGGCATGGGAGCGGAGGTAACCATCCTGGATATCAGCACAGCCCGGCTGGCCTACATGGACGATATATTCCAGACGCAGATAACAACCCTGGTTTCCAGTGAACGGAATATTGAAAAGATCGCCCGGGAGAGCGATGTGATTATAGGGGCAGTCCTGATTCCCGGAGCAAAAGCACCGCGGCTGATCCGGAGGGAACACCTCAAGCTGATGAAAAAAGGCGCCGTGCTGGTGGATGTCGCCGTGGACCAGGGGGGCTGCTTCGAAACAACCAGGGCCACCTATCATGATGACCCGGTCTATCTTGTGGATAATGTAATCCATTACTGCGTGGCAAATATGCCCGGTGCCGTCGCCCGCACATCCACCCTGGCCCTGACAAACGCCACCCTGAACCATGGCCTGCTCCTTGCCGACAGGGGGGTGGAAGCCGCCTGCGCGGAATCAGCCCCTTTACGAAGGGGTCTGAACACCCTCGACGGCAGATGCACCCACCGGGGTGTGGCGGAGGCCTTCGGCATCGCCTACACCGATCCCGCAACACTGCTATAGAGTCGAAATTCATTACCCGGGGAATAAAAAAAAGCCCCCGATGCATCCTTCAGGATGCAGTCGGGGGCTGAGGATACAATTTTTCCCTATTTGCCCATGATAGACTTGTACATCGCTTCCTGCTTGCTCAGGAAGTCGAAGGTGTCGTCAGGAGTCATATAGGTGGCGGTTACCAGCAGAGTCTTTTTGGCCTCGGCGGCGTAGTCGGGGTTGTTGACCACGTTTTTCAGGGCTGCGGTAAAGGTCTCTACGATGCTGTCCGGGGTCTCCTTGGGAAAAGCATAGTAGAAGAATTTTGTAAAGGAGACGTCATAGCCCATTTCCTTGAAGGTGGGAACATCGGGGAAAGATGGATTCCTCTTATCGGACATAACGCCCAGGGCATGAAAGTCGCCGCTTTTGATATAGTCGGAGACAAGACCGTACTGGGTACCGATAATATCAATCTGGTTACCAAGAAGTGCCGCAGTCTTGGCAGCAGCACCGCCGACGTCGACGATATTCAGCTTTACACCGGCGGCCTGCTGGTATGCCAGCAGATGCAGGTGAGTGAAGGAACCTACCTCGGTTGCAAAGGAGATACTCTCGGGGTTCTTCTTTGATGCTTCTGTAATGTCCCTCATGTCCTTGTAGGGAGCCTTTGCGCTTCCAACAAAAGCATTGGTTTCGTCGAGAACAGCGAGTCCGCCGAGTTTGTAGTCCTGGAAGGAGTAGTCAACAAGGCCGAGAAGCTTGTTCAGCAGAAGTCCGGGATGGAAGAAGAGAATGGTGTTGCCGTCGGGTTTGGCATCCAGTACTCTCCGGCTCCCCAGGGAACCGCCGGCTCCGCCGACATTCACAACAACCACCGGCTGTCCGAGTTCCTTTTCAAGGTACTTTGCGAGAATACGGCTGTTGACATCGGTGTCGCCGCCGGGACCTGCAGGAACGATTACTTCGATAGGCCTGGTGGGCCACTCAGCGGATTTCGCAGCTGCCTGCCCGCCCTGTTCAGCCTCACCGTTGGCGAACATCAGGGGCGCCGCCAGCGCAGTTATCAATAAAACAATCAGTAGGCGTTTCATCATGAAACCTCCCTTTGTGGTGATGATACAAATACAGAAGCAGGAATCGTGCCAGTCCTTCCCCCGGGGAATTCGGCTGATTTGTAGTAATTTTATGTTTCACGGATTGTTTCTAAGTGTTACATCATGTTACACTCTGAACAGCCAATGAAACACAACGATGATTCTTTCGAGGAATATACGAGGATGAGTAAACACGAAAGGGATCACAGAGAAGGATCCTCTGAGCTGGCAGTCCGCTTGATCCTGATTGCCCCTTTCAAGTCATTTGCCGATCGTTTTGAAGCCACGTTTCATGAGCATAATGCCAGGCACGTGAGCGCCCCCTATGAAATTTACAAGTACGACCTGAATACCCTTATCGCCGAAGGAGCCGAAGAGATAAAATCCATAGACCTGGATTGCGATGTGGTTATTGCCCGGGGTTTTACCGCCGCGGATCTTGCAAGCCGCAATACCTATATTCCTGTTGTCGAGGTTGCCGTGGAGGCAACGGATATCCTCGACAGGATGGTAGAGGCCCGCCGTCTTTTTCCTGACAGCAAGATCGCCGTTGTAGGGTCCTCCAACATGGTGATGGGGATCGAACGGATATCCACCTTAAGCGGAATCGAAGCCCGGGCTTTTACCTGTGAGGACAGGGAGGAGATCGAGAAAATCGTACATAATCTGGCCCGCAGCAATTACGGGGTCGTAATAGGCGGGGTACGGACCATTGACTATGCACGCAACATGGGGATGGAAGCTCTGCTGCTGGAATCCAGCAGAGAGGCTATGTGGCATGCCATTACCCAGGCAAAAAAGTACGCCTATATAAACCGCAAGGAACGGGAGCGCCGGCACAGTCTTTCCACGGTGCTGAACCAGACGAATGAGGGCATCATATTCCTGAACAGAGAACACAAAATCGACGTTTTTAATATGGCCGCCTCTCGTATTCTCGGGATACAGTCGAACAGAGCCCTGGGAAAACGAATCGACCAGATCCTTCCCAGCCCCCAGTTCACCGGCTTTCTGAGCAACTCCAAGGTTCAGAAGGACGAGATCATCGAGCTGAGCAAAGCCCGCCTCGCCATAAGCAAGAGTCCCGTCTACATACTGGGGGACCGAATCGGTACGGTAATTACATTTCAGGATGAAACCCACATCCAGCATCTCGAGAGCCGGGTCAGGGTCCATCAGCACGCCCATGGTCATGTGGCCAGACACACCTTTGATGATATTCTGGGCACAAGCCAGCCCATACGATCCGCGGTCAGGATGGCAAAGCAGTACAGTCAGGTGGATTCTAACGTCATAATCACCGGACAGACCGGTACGGGAAAGGAGATTTTTGCCCAGAGTATTCACAACCACAGTTCCCGCAGGGACGGCCCCTTCGTGGCCGTCAACTGCGCTGCCCTGCCGGAATCTCTTCTGGAGAGCGAACTCTTCGGATACGTTGAAGGGGCCTTCACCGGCGCGGCGAAGGGGGGCAAGGCGGGTCTGTTTGAACTGGCCCACCGGGGAACGATTTTTCTGGATGAGATTTCCGAGATGCCCCCCCTGCTCCAGGGACACCTGCTGCGGGTTGTTCAGGAAAAAGAGATACGGCGGCTGGGTCACGACCGGGTTATTCCCATCGACGTCCGGATAATCGCCGCTGCAAACCGCGATCTTGCAAGCCTGGTCAAGGCCGGCCAGTTCCGGAGCGATCTGTACTACCGTCTGCACATACTGCACCTTCATCTTCCGACCCTGGACGAACGCAAAGACGACATACCTCTCATGGTGGAACACTGGGTGCGCTGGTACTCACGGGAGTTCGGTTTTTACGACGTGCGGGTTACCGAAGAAGCCAGACATGCCCTGGCAGCTTATTCATGGCCCGGAAATCTTCGTCAACTCATGGGAGTATGCGAACAGCTTGTGGTGCTGCATCAGAAAGATACCATCGATGCAGAAAGCGTGCATGCAGTAATGGGGGGAGATCATGGTGCCGGCATGAACAAGATTGCGCCGGATCCCGAGTCGATTGCTCCATCGGATATACGCGGATTCAAACCTGTCCTGCCCCAGGATAAGGAACACTTCGAGCGGGAAAAAATCCTGTCCGTACTCCAGCTTTGCGCCAACAATCGCACCCTGGCGGCACGCATGCTGGGAGTAAGCCGCACTACCCTCTGGAGGCATATGCAGAAGCTCGAGATCTGACGCAGCCGGTGTTGTGCAGATCCTTTGGCATGGATATTGCATCTCTTGATGACGTATCAATTCTATTGACAACCGCAAGGAGGTTTTCTTAATGCTGGATTTCTTTCGTAAAAACAGGGATACCGCCCTGGGACTGATGTTCATCCTGCTGTCCATCGGGGTCTACATCGCGTCCTTTTCCATACGGGAGGTGGTGGACATCTCGGTGGGTCCGCGGTTTGTTCCACGCCTGGTGGCTGTCGCAATGGCGATACTGGGTGCAGTTCTGATTGTGCAGAATATTATCATACGCCGAAAAATAGCAGAAAAGGTCGGGGAAGAACTGGCCGTGGAAGCTGTAACCGAGGATCCGGATACCACCCCGGTGGACCAGATAGATCAGCGCGCGGTTCTTGGAACCATCCTGCTCCTTATTCTGTACGTATCCCTGATCTGGACCTTCGGCTTTGTCCCGATGACCATACTGTACCTGTTTTTCCAGTTCTGGGTACTTACCCCGAAGGACAAGCGTCGCTGGTGGCTCCTGATTCTGATCGCGGTGCTTGTTCCCCTGGGGATAAACTATCTGTTCGTTAACTGGTTCAGGCTGATGCTGCCTTCCGGAATGATCTGGTAGAGGAGATTGAATATGCTGACCATGATTCTTAACGGTTTCAACGAAGTTCTCGCCCTGCAGCCGATGCTGCTGATCATTGGCGGTGTCGCCACGGGTATTATTTTCGGCGCGATTCCCGGTCTGACCGCTACCATGGCGGTTGCCCTCTGTCTGCCCCTTACCTTCGGCATGACCCCGATTTCCGGAATGTCCCTGCTTGTAGGGCTCTACATCGGAGGCGTCTCCGGAGGATTGATTTCCGCCATTCTCATCAACATTCCGGGGACCCCGTCCTCCATATCAACCACCTTCGACGGTGCCCCCATGGCACAGCGGGGACTGGCGGGCAAGGCTCTCGGCGCCGGAATGCTTTACTCCTTCCTGGGGGGACTCTTCAGTATTATCATACTCACCTTTGTATCCCCGCCTCTGGCCCGCTTTGCCCTGCGATTCGGTCCCTTTGAATACTTCGCCATCGCAATCTTTTCTCTTACCATGATTGCAACGGTAAGTGCCGGTTCCCTTATCAAGGGACTCCTGAGCGGTATGGTCGGAGTTCTACTTGCCACCGTCGGGGTGGCGCCCATCGACGCTTTTCCGCGCTTCACCTTCGGGCTGTATGAACTGTCCGGAGGGTTTAACCTGCTGCCGGTTCTGATCGGTCTCTTCGCCATATCAGAAATCCTGAAAACTGCGGAGACGGCTATCAATCCCGATATAAAGGTGATTCAGAAGTACAAGGTCAAGGGCTTCGGCCTGTCCATGAAGGAGTTCCTGGGTCAGACAAAGAATTTTTTCCGTTCCAGTCTGATCGGTACAGGAATCGGTATTCTGCCGGGCATCGGCGGAGGAACCGCAAATATTATAGCCTATATCTCCGCCAAGAAGGCCTCGAAGCACCCGGAAAAGTTCGGGACCGGGGTTCTGGACGGCGTGGTGGCCTCCGAATCCGCCAATAACGCCGCTGTCGGGGGTGCACTGATCCCCCTGATCACCCTGGGTATTCCCGGCGATACCGTAACCGCCATGCTCCTGGGCGGTCTGATGATCCACGGTCTTGCTCCGGGGCCCATGCTTTTTGTCACCAGCGGCAACGTCGTGTACGGTATTTTCGTCGCCCTCTTCATAGCCAATATAATCATGCTGGCCATGGAGTTCTACGGCATGCGTATTTTCGTGCGCCTCCTGGATATACCCAAGTACTACCTGCTTCCGGTAATCATGGCCCTCTGTGTTGTCGGGGCCTACGGCTTGAACAACCGGGTCTTTGATGTCTGGTCCCTGGTCTTCTTCGGCCTCCTGGGATACGGGCTCCTGAAAACCGGTTTTCCTTTGCCCCCGGTCATTCTGGGCTTCATTCTCGGACCCATCGCGGAGACCAATCTGCGCCGGGGATTGATGCTTTCAAAGGGAGATTTTACCCCTTTTCTGACACGACCCATAGCGGCGATCTTTCTTGGAATCACCGTAATTTCCATTGCCCTGTCCATTTACAATGAACAGCGCCGGGCCAGGCAGCGAATTGAAGAAGCTGCTCAGGAACTGCAGGAATAACAGTTCAGGGCCTGTATTGATCGAGGGTAGAGAATTCCCCCCGGAAATCTCTACCCATTTTAGTCCCGACGCCAGCCTTCACAGATATCCGCAAATCGTGAATAATACCTCTGTATCGGAGGTAAAAAGATGCCAACTGTCCAGGAATACCAGAAGCAGCGGATGCTTATACGAAAAAGCGACCCCAGGCGGGCCGACGTGCTCGGTCTGATCCTCGATACCGCCAAAAAGGCGGCAAAGGAAGAAAACCGGGAAACCACTGAGGCCGATTTTATCGCAGCAGTGAAGAAGCAGATCAAGGCCATGGAAAAGACCGTGGAACTGGTGCAGGCAAACAATGGAGATACCAGCAGCCAGGTAGCTGAAATCGCCATAATGCGGGAGTATCTTCCTCCCATGATGAGCGAAAAGGAGCTGAACGCCGCAATTGACAGGATCCTGGCGGAATTCCCGGAAGAGGAACGGATTAAAAAGAACCAGGGAAAGTTCATGGGCAGACTTAAAGTCCTGGGAGATTCCGTCGACATGGGAATGGCAGCCAGGATTCTGTCTGGAAAACTCGGCTGATTCATTACATGAAGAGATACCGGTTTTTTTCTTCGTTTTTTTTAAATTTCATATTTAAAATTCTTCAATTATAAAGTAGAATATATACTCAGAAATACGGCGGAATTAGACATGAGTTCACTAGATCAGAAAATTTTTCAGAAATTCGAAAAAGCCAGCCGGGCGGATACCATATACGAAATCATCAAGGACGGCATCCTGCAGGGGGTATGGAAGCCCGGGGACAAGATCGATGACCAGGAACTGGCAAAGAGACTCGGGGTAAGCCGACTTTCGGTACGGGAAGCCCTGTCAAAATTTGTGGAAAACCTCATTATCGAAAAGCAGCACTGGAAAGGATACCAGGTACGTCAGCTCCAGTGGGAAGAGATCGAAGGGGTTATGGAGATCCGGGTAGCCCTTGAGAGCATTGCAATTGAGCATGTTGCACGGAATGTAACTCCAGAGCTCATTATAGAGCTGGAAGGAGCACTGGACCAGGCAGTCCGGGATATGGAAGCGGATGATCATGCAGCTTTCAGAGTCTCAGACTACACCTTTCATGAAATACTTCATCGGGAATGCGGTAACATCTGGATAACCAATATTATCAGCAATATCCGGGTCCTTATCGAGATAATCCGACAGATCTCCCAGGAGGAACATTTCCGGGATGTAGCTGCAGCGAGTATTGCCGAGCACAGGGCCGTACTGGACTGTCTCAGAAATGGGGACACCCGGGCTGCGGCAGAAACCCTGCGTCAGCATTTCCAGAAACACACCGAACGCGTACGGTCCGAGTATAAACAGCCTGAGACCGCTGAGCACACTGAGGATTACGCAGCGTCAGAAAAATAATAGTCTGGAAATAAGGAGTACTTGATGAGCAGCATGAAGGGTCTCGTTACCTACCCTGATGGCGAGATCAAACTTACAGAGGTTCCCGTACCCCGGATCGGGGATAATATCTTTGCCCCCCGGGACGTACTGTGCGAAGTAGAATACTGCGGTATATGCGGAAGCGACATTCATAAGTGGCTTGCCGAGGACAAGGGAGACATAAAGTATCCGCCCAACTCGGTTGTAAGCGGTCATGAGATTGTCTCTGTCGTGAAAGAGGTGGGAAGCGGGGTCACCCGCTTCAAACCCGGGGACCGGGTGGTCCACGAGATCGTAACCTTCTACTGCGGAGAATGCCCCGCCTGCCTCGAAGGCCGCTACAATATATGCAACACCATTCCCCCCATGCAGGGACGGGCCCACTTTATGACCGGGGGCGGTTTCGCAAGGTATGTTGTCTGGCCGGAACAGCAGCTCCACAGGCTTCCGGATTCAGTGGGCAGCAGGGAGGCTGTACTGATGGAACCCACCGCCGGCAGTATTCACAGCGTTATTACCCGCATGGGCATCAAGGCCGGGGAATCCGTTGCCATCCTGGGACCGGGAGCCAGAGGACTTCTGATGATGCAGGTCTGTAAAGCCATCGGTGCAGGTCCCATTATCATGACCGGCCTTACCCGGGACGAACCCTTCCGGCTGGCCATGGCGAAAAAGATGGGAGCCGACCGGGTCGTCAATGTGGAAAAAGAGGACATCCGGGAGGTGATCAGAGAGATGACCGGCGGGATCGGGGTCGACGCGGTACTGGAAAATACCGGGTCAGTGGAACCGATCGCCGAATCTCTGGATATCGTACGCAAGGGCGGCAAGGTTCTCTGGGCGGGAGGCGGAATCCGCGGCGGCATTGTTGCCCCGGTGGATACCTACAAGATCATTGTCAAGGAGATCGATGTAAAGGGAGAGATCTCGCAGATTCCCTACGACTGGAAAACAGCGATTCATCTGGTATCCACGGGAAAGATTGAACTTGCTCCCCTGGTTACCCACGATTTTATCCTGGACGACTGGCGAAAGGGTTTTGACCTGGCGGCTACCAGTGCAGAGTGCCTGCGGGTCGCCCTGAAACCCTGAAATCCCGGGAGAGCAGTCAGCGAATGAGTATAATACAGAGCCTGTTGAATCAGGTCCCGCTTCCCAGAATGGTCAGGGTCCGGCAGCACTTCGAGCGACCGGTACTCTCCGATCCCGTGGGTGAATTCCTGTCCCGTTTTCGCAGCAGCTCTCTCCTCGAAAAGATCACCAGGGGTATGAGTATCGCCATTGCAGTGGGAAGCCGGGGTATCAGCAACCAGCCTGCCATTGTCAAAGCCCTGGTTTCCGAACTCAAATCCGCCGGGGCGGAGCCTTTCATTGTTCCCGCCATGGGTTCCCACGGAGGTGCCGTCGCGGAAGGTCAGAAGGCAATGCTCGAAGGTATGGGCTTTACCGAAGAGTATCTTGGCGTCCCCATCCGGGCGACCATGGAAACGATCTGCCTCGGGGACGCAGGGCCTGATCTCCCCGCCTATATCGACAGATACGCCCACGAGGCCGATGGAATTGTCATTGTAAACCGCATAAAACCCCACGTGGCTTTCCGGGGACCCTACGAGAGCGGACTGGCCAAGATGATCACCATCGGCCTGGGAAAACAGCGTGGCGCCGAGGTATGCCACAATCTGGGATTCGGGAAAATGGCGGAGCACATTCCCGTGATTGCAGCCAGAATCCTGGAGGCGAGCAACATCCTCTTTGCCGTGGCTCTTCTTGAGAATGCCTATCACGAAACCTGCCAGGTTGAGCCGATAGACGCAGAGGAGATCCTGAAAAAGGAACCGGCTCTTCAGGAAAGGGCCAAGGAGCTGGCACCGCGCCTTGCCTTCGACGAACTGGAAGTCCTGATTATGGACGAAATCGGCAAGGACATCAGCGGAACCGGTTTCGATACCAACGTGGTGGGCCGTTACCACACACCCTATGTTACCGGAGGCCCCCGGATCGCCCGGGTGGCGGTACTGGATATTACCGACGTGAGCCACGGCAACGGAAACGGCCTTGGTATAGTGGACTTTACCACCCTGAGGGCCTTTAACAAGTTTCGCTTTGACCAGACCTACCCGAATTCCCTTACATCTACTGTACCGGCAAGCGTGAAGATTCCCATGGTACTGGAGAACGACCGCCAAGTCTTTCAGGCAGCGATTCGCACCTGCAACCTGAGCCGCAAGGAAGATGCCAGAGTTGTCCGTATAAAGAATACCATCTCCATGGATGAGATAGAGATATCGGAAAACCTGCTTCCCAGTGCCCGGGAAAATCCCCTGCTGGAGATCGTATCCGCACCCTGTGAACTGTCCTTCGACGAAGAGGGGAACCTCTTCTAGTGTACGAGAAAGCAGACGTGCTTGCCGGGGTGCCTCCTTTACGCTACACTGCCGCCGGAATATGAAAGACTTTTTCAAGGACCTCATGGTCCTCTACTCACTGTTCTTCAAAATCGGTCTCTTTTCCATCGGCGGCGGGTATGTAATGCTTCCGATGCTGCGCCTTGAACTTGTGGAAAAGCGCAAATGGGTGAACGACCGGGAACTCCTGGATTACTACGCCATCGGACAGGCTACTCCGGGGATTATTGCCGTCAATACAGCCACCTTCGTGGGCTACACACGGCGCGGGATTCCCGGCGCCCTTGCATCGACGGCGGGCATGGTCAGCCCCTCGCTGATTATAATTCTGGCAATCGCGATCTTTATTCCCATGATGGAGACCATGCCCCTTTTCCAGAAGGCCTTCAGGGGAATACGGGTGGCCGTTTCGGTACTTCTTGTTTCGACCCTCATCTCCCTTACAAAAAAGGGCTGGAAATCCTGGATAGACGGCCTGCTCACCCTGGCGGCCTTCAGCGCGGTAGTCCTCCTGGGGGCCTCACCCTTTCCGGTGATTCTTGCAGCGGGATTTCTGGGACTTCTTTTACGCCGTCACAGGAGCGGCCTCCAATGAGCTTCATCTCCCTTTTTATCACCTTTTTCAATATAGGGCTCTTTACCATCGGCGGAGGGCTGGCAAGTCTGCCCCTCCTCTACGAGGCGGTTGTGGACGGCGGCATGATCAGCCGCAACCTCTTTGTCGATATGCTGGCCATAAGCCAGTCGACCCCGGGACCCATAGGCATAAATATGGCCACCTTTGCCGGCTACCAGATCGCCGGGATTCCCGGAGGATTTGTCGCCACCCTGGGGATGGTAGCCCCGTCGCTGATTATAATCGTGCTCATTGCCGCCTGGTTTACCAACTTCTCGTCCCATCCCCTGGTACAGGATGTGATGGGGGGTATCCGTCCCGCGGCCCTCGGCCTTATAGCCTCGGCAGCCTGGTTTATATTCCGGGAAGCCCTTTTTATCCCGGGTACCGATATGCAGATCAGTCTCCCCGCTGCGGGTCTGTTTATTGCCCTGGCTGCTGCCTACAAGCTGAAACCCGCCACTCCGGTTGTCTATATTCTTGCCGGGGGTGTTCTGGGAATCTTTCTGTTCTGAACCTGATGTCATCAGAAGCAGATACCCTATTGATTATTCCCGGCCGCCGGTGTAAAGTGCTGTTCAGACCTTCCCTTTGAGGGGAAGAGTTAAAAACGAATCTTAGCAGCACTTCCTGCTTCGCTATGGACGAAGCTTCAATCCTGGGTACATGGGTATATGTTTTTTGCCTCATGCTTATTGCTTTCGATTGTGTGTTAGGAATCGTTAGAAATACCGTCCGCTGATTTTCACGGACGACGCACAGGCGGAAACATGACAGAATTCTCATCCCTCGGTTTAACCGAAGAGCTCCTCAAGGGGACCTCCAAACTCGGGTTTACCACACCCACCCCGATTCAGGCCAGGGCGATCCCTGAACTTCTGAACTCCGACGGGGACTTCGTTGTACTTGCAGGCACCGGCACGGGTAAAACAGCGGCCTTCGGCCTTCCTCTGCTTCAGAAACTGGATCCCGGCTTTCGCGGTACCCAGGCCCTTATTCTGAGTCCCACCAGGGAACTCTGCTGCCAGATAGCCGAGGATCTCAAGCGCTTCTCAGCCTTTCTGCCCGAGGTTTCCATCGTTCCCGTCTACGGCGGGGCCAGCATGGGGCTTCAGATCCGGGAGCTGAAAAGGAATCCCCGGATTATCGTTGCCACCCCGGGACGACTGATCGACCACCTGGAACGGGGAAATATTGACCTTGGCCAAATCCGGACCCTCGTTCTGGACGAAGCAGACGAGATGCTCTCCATGGGCTTTCGCGAGGAACTTGAATCGATCCTGGCCCTGACTCCCGGAGATAAACAGACCTGTCTCTTTTCCGCAACCATGCCCCGGGATATCCGCGCCATGGTTCAGAACTTTCTCGACAATCCCCGGGAAATCTCCTCCCTCAAGAGCGAGGAAGAGGCAAGTACCGTTGACCACAACTACCTTATGGTCAATCACCGCGACCGTTTTGAAGCCCTGCGCCGTTTTATCGCGAAACAGCAGAATTTCTACGGCATCGTCTTCTGCCGCACAAAAGACCAGACCCGCGAGATCGCCGTGAAGCTTGCGGAGGACGGACTTTCCGCTGACGCAATCCACGGCGACCTTTCCCAGATGCAGCGGGATTACGTTATGCAGCGCTTTCGCAAAGGAGCAGTCAGCATCCTGGTCGCCACCGACGTTGCCGCCCGGGGCATCGATGTGGACAGCCTGACCCATGTAGTACATTACGAACTACCCCATGACGCCGAGTCCTACGTACACCGCTCAGGACGTACCGGCCGTGCCGGAAGAGAAGGCATGTCCCTGGCAATCGCTACCCCCGCAGACCGCCACAAGCTGCGTTCCCTGGAGCGGCGCATAAAGAGCGGGGTAAACCGCATTGAGGTTCCCACGGGGAACGAAATCCTGCAGCACAGGATAGACACCTTTGTGACGGAGCTGGAAAACGCCGAAGAACTTCCGAGGGAATCAGCCGACTGCATGAAAGGTGCCATCGAACGCCTGCGCGGCCTCTCCCAGGAGGAACTGATCGAAAAGATCCTCCACACCCAGTTCAGGGAACAGATTGAATACTTCAGCAAAAAGCAGGACATACGAGCCGCCGTCCAGGGGCCCCGGGAACGAAAGGGCGGTTTCAGGGAACAGGACAGCAGAAAACGCGGCCCCCGGGGCAGGAACGAAGTGGATTATGTAAAGGTAAAGTTTTCCATGGGAAGCCACGAAGGCCTGACAAAATCGGAGATTATCGGTCTTGCAAACCGGGCCATGAAGGGAATGCGATTTCCCATCGGAGAGGTTCGGCTCAAAAAGAGCAGTGCAACCATAGAGGTCCCCAGGGATATTTCCCTGGAACTTGCCCGGCGGATCGAGGGCAAGGTAATCCGGGAAAAACGTCAGACCGCATAAAGGTCTATAAAAAAGCGGGCCTGTGCCCGCTTTTTTTATTCAAGCCTTTCGATCAGATCTTCGCCGATCTCATCGACCCGGGAATACTCACCCCTCAACTCCGGAGGTAAAAGCAGGGCCATCTGCTTCATCATCTGGTCGGTGAGGAGTCTCCGGCTCTCCTTGTTTACCCTCTCCGGGGCCGCCAGCTTGAAGGGCGTACCTACCTTGAAATGGATCTGCGTACGTTTAAAACGCTTCAGATTTTTCCAGAGATTCTGGCTCCCGTAATGTGCAACCGGCAGAATCGGAACATCGTTCTGCAGGGCCAGGGTAACCACTCCGGGATTTCCCTTTTGCAGGTGCCCGTTTCGGGAACGGGTTCCCTCGGGAGCCAGACCGATAATCGCTCCCTCGGAGAGGAGTTCCCCCACCTTTCGAAATGCCGCCGAAGGCGGTGCGCCCCGTTTCAGGGGAATCCCGCCCCAGCGCCGTGCGATGTTTTTTACCACCGGGACCCGAGAGAGTTCGACCTTCATGACACCGTATATCCTCCTCGGACGCATGAGCAGATAAAAAAGCGGGGCCTCCAGAAAATTTATGTGGTTGAACACAACCAGGAGAGGACCGGTCCGGGGGACCTTCTCAAGCTCGGAAGATTCAATACGGCAGGCGACACGAATAAGCAGATACACGAATGAGTCAAAAAGACGTCCCAGCATGGGTTTCCTTCTCCTGTTCCTGTTGAACTGTATGATCCTCGATAAGGATCCTTGACAAGCCCTGAATGTGCCTTGAGAATATAAGCATATCTCAAGTATGTTGTCGAGGATGTATGAAAGTAAAGGGAGCAGCGGGAAAGTATCTGTATGTGGACCTGACAGGCAGGACATGGAAGGAATACCCGATACAGGAAAGAGACCAGCGTCTGTACCTGGGCGGCAAAGGTCTGGCGATCAAGATCTACTATGATCTTTTACGTGAGCGACTCAAGGATATCCCCCCCCTGGGTCCGGAGAACCTTCTGATCATCTCAACGGGTGTGCTCCTGGGAACGAAGGCCCCCTGTTCTGCCCGTTTCGAGGTTCTTACAAAATCTCCCCTGACAAACCTGCTGGTAGGTTCATCCTGCGGCGGCCCCTTCGGCGAGGGCCTGCGTACAGCCGGCTGGGACGGCCTGATCCTCAGTGGAAAAAGCAGGGAACTGCTGCTGCTCAGGGTCAGCAGCGATGGGGCTTTCTTTGAATCCGCGTCAAAGCTGAAAGGTCTGGGGACCGAGGCAACCCAGGAAAACCTGCAGCTGAAAAAAGACGAGGCATCCCTGTGTATCGGGCCGGCAGGAGAAAACCTGGTGCACTACGCGAACATCCGGTCCGGTCACAGATTTGCAGGGCGCGGAGGGGTCGGAGCGGTTATGGGGGCCAAAAACCTCAAGGCCGTCGTTGTAAAGGGCTGGTCCCACACCATCGAGCCTGTTGATCCGGAGGGTTTCAGCAGGATTTCAACGAAAACCCGGAAAATGATCCAGCGAAACCCCATATCCAAAGCCTATAAAGCCTACGGAACCTCGGCAAATGTTCGCTACGGCATGAAAGCCGGGTTCTCTCCGGTACATAATTTCCGTGACAGGTACCACCCGGAGACAAAAAAAACATCCGGCGAATACATGGCGGACCGCTACTCATCGCGCTTCTCCACCTGCAGGCACTGCGTCATCCTCTGCGGACACAAGGGCCTGTTCCCCGACGGAAAGACCCGCCAGCTTCCGGAGTATGAGACAGTAGGGATGTTCGGGAGTAATATCGAAAACTTCGATTCCGACCTGATCGGTGTCTGGAATGAGGAAATGAACGACCTGGGCATGGACACCATTTCCGCCGGAGGTTCCATAGCCTGGGCCATGGAAGCGGCGGAGAAGGGTTTTCGTCCAAGCAGCCTGCGCTTCGGCGACACCCGGGAGATATCCGGTATGCTCAGGGAAATCGCCTTCCGGCAGGGCGAGGGTTATGAACTGGCGGAGGGAACCCGGGTCCTGAGTGAAAAATACGGCGGCCGGGAGTTCGCAATCCAGGTGAAGGGGCTGGAATGTGCCGCCTACGATCCCCGGTCATCCTGGGGACAGGGGCTCTCCTACGCTGTCTACAACAAGGGAGGCTGTCATCTGGGCTCCTACCTGGTGGGACTTGAACAGATCCTGAAGTACATGCCCCCCCATACAACCCTGGGAAAGGCATCCTGGGCGGTCTTCTGCGAGAACCTCTATGCGGCGATCAACTCCCTGCAGATATGTCAGTTTACCAGTTACGGAATCCTCACCGAACCTCTCATTCCGCGCCGGGTACCCCGCTGGGTTCTGCGGGTGCTGACCATCCTCACTCCCCGGATTTCCCAGCAGCTGATGGACTGGACTCCCCTGAACAGGATGTTCAGTACCGTAACCGGTATAAAACTCAGCAAGAACGGGCTGCTCCGGGCTGGAGAACGCATAACCAAGCTTGAACGCTGGATCAACCTCTGCATGTCTGAAACAGCCGCGGATGATTCCCTTCCCGCCCGCTTTACCGAAGAGAAGAAGACCCGCTTTCCGGGCAGGAATACGACAGTACCGATTCGTACCATGGTAAAAAAATACTACCGACTCCGGAAGTACAATCCCGCGGGCATTCCGCAGCGGGAGGATCTGGAGCGGCTTATGGAGGAAGCCCCGTGCCCCGCCCCCTTCGAATCCGAGTAAAGCGCTGCCGGACTCTCTATCTCCGTCTTCTTCTCTGTATCCTTGGCCGCGCCATTCCCCGGGCGATCCGGCTGTCCCGGGAAGCACAGGAGGAATGCCGGAAATTCCCGTCGGACTTTCGCATTCTTCTTGGCCTCAGGGCTCCGGGTCCGGCTCTGATACTTGAATCCGACGGCCTGGGACGCCTCTATCGTGCCGCCGGCGCAGAGACCTCCCCGGACCTGGAGATCAGGCTCAAGAGCGTGGAAGCGGCCTTTCGTCTTTTCACCTTCCAGGAAAGTACAGCCGCCAGCGAGGCGGGAGGAAGACTGACAGCCGCCGGGAGCCTTGCCCTGGTACTCTCGTTTATCAGAATAATTGATGTGGTGGAGATCCTGCTGCTGCCCCGGGTCATTGCACAGCGGGCCGTAAAATTGTGGCACAAGCCGGACCGGCTTATTCTCAAACGTCTGGCTCTCTATTTCAGCCTGCTTCTGCCTGCCCCGAAAAGGAGATGACAATGAAGCGTCGTATTCTGCCCACCGGGACAGTAATATGCGGAACAGCCGCGGTGGAACAGATCGGGTATGAGTTCAGTGTCCGTGGTATCAGACGTATAACTGCAGTCAGCGACAGTAAACTGCTCAATAAATCCCGGAGCCTGCTCTCCGACATGGAACCTGACCCCGGAACAGATATCAGGATAATAAGCTCTGATGAAGAACCCCCGGAGGATACCGGGGGCCTGATACTCATGGGAAGTGCCCCACTACCTGAAACGAAAAGGCGATGCCCCGTATTGAGGATCCCCCTGGTCCCTGATGATCTGTCTTCCCGGCTGCCGGGAACGGATATCCTGGTGCTGGACCGACGGTTTTTCCGCCGCGAGGGTCTCCTCGATCAGTTTCTCAGGGAGCTCTACCGGGAGAGTCTCAGCGAGGAGAGCAGTTATCCTTTTCCCCTGCAGTTTCCCGGAATCTTTCAGTTTTCCGCCGATACCGAACTGATATGGGGAGACGGAACTCTCGGGGAGCTTGGAGAACTCCTGTCACGGGACAAAGTACGGGCGCCCATGCTTGTCACCGACAGAGGGATTGTCGCGGCGGGACTGCTCAAAGGTCTGCTGGATTCCCTTGACCCCGGTCTGGATATTATTGTCCGGGACAACGTACCTCCCGACTCTGACCTGCAGCTCATCGGCAGCCTTACTGAAGATTACCGGGCATACCGGCGGGACGGGATTATTGCCATGGGGGGCGGATCAGTTCTGGACACAGCCAAGGGGATGATAATCAACCTTGAACTTGGGGGAAAGAATATTCTTGCCCTGGAAGGATCGAACCTGCTGTCTCCTTCGCCGGTGCCTGTGTACATGATACCCACAACTTCGGGTACCGGCTCAGAGGCCACCAGGGTCGCGGTTATCGCCGACCATAATGAAAAAAGAAAACGCCTCTTTGTCTCCCAGTTTCTCCAGCCCCGGGCGGCAATTCTCGACAGCTCCCTGACCATTTCGCTGCCCCCTTATCTGACTTCCATTACAGGAATGGATGCCATGAGTCATGCAGTGGAAGCCTTTACCTGCCTTGGCAAAAATCCGTTAAGTGATCTTATGGCCTGGCGAGCTCTGGAACTCCTGTCTGCACATCTGGAACAGGCGGTCACATTTCCGACCCAGGCGGTCCACCGACGGGGAATGGCCTTGGCATCGAATCTGGCTGGGCGGGCCTTCTCAAACTCCATGGTTGGGATGGTCCATACAATAGGGCATGCCATCGGGGGAGTCTGCGGAGCTCCCCATGGATCCTGCATGGCAGTATTGCTGCCCTTTGCTCTGGAGTATAACGGAGACATCATCACCGAAGCCCTGGGAAAACTTCTCGTACCCCTGAAGGGCATTGACAACTACGAGCATACCGCGGCGAGTGCACGGGGCCCTGCAGTCATCAGACATATACGGGAACTGAACAGGTCGCTGCACACTGCCACCGGAGGCAGGCATCCGTGTTCCCTGAAGGAGATAGCCGTAAAGCCTTCAGATTTCAAGGCCATTGCGGAAGCCGCCCTGGGTGACGCATCCCTGATGTATAATCCCAGGGAGCTGAGATACGGGGATATAATCGAGATTCTGAAAGAGGCCTACTGATTCAGGAACATGAACCTTCAGATCTGCCGGTATGTCTCGAGAAAGTCCTTCAGGGCTCCCAGAACGTGCTCCAGTTCGTCGACCCGGGGAAGAAATACGATCCTGAAATGGTCCGGTTCGGGCCAGTTGAAACCTGTTCCCTGAACCATCAGCACCTTCTTCTCCTTGAGAAAGTCCAGAATGAACTTCATGTCGTCCACGATTCCGAAACGGCCGGTGTCGATCTTCGGAAAGAGATAGAGTGCCCCTTGAGGTTTTACACAGGTAATTCCCGGAATGTCCGTCAGCATTCTGTAGGCGATGTCCCGCTGTTCCCGCAGACGGCCGCCGGGAAGCAGCAGATCCTTGATGCTCTGATACCCCCCCAGGGCCGCCTGGATTGCATACTGGGCCGGCACATTGGCGCACAGCCGCATGTTGGAGAGCATGGAGAGGCCTTCGAGGTAATCCTCGGCATGGGTCCTGCGTCCGCTGATGATCATCCATCCGGCCCTGAAGCCCGCAGCCCGGTAGACCTTGGAAAGTCCGTTGAAGGTCACCATCAGAATATCATCCGCCAGGGAGGCTGTAGGGGTATGGCTTGTGTCATCGTAAAGGATCTTGTCGTAGATTTCATCGGAAAATACGATCAGGTCGTGCTGCCTGGCGAGTTCCACGATCTTTTCGAGGATCTCCCGCGGGTAGACACTTCCAGTGGGATTATTGGGATTGATAACAACGATACCCCGGGTCCGATCAGTTATCTTCGAAGCCATATCCTCGATATCGGGATACCAGGAAGACTCTTCGTCGCAGCGGTAATGGACGGCCTTGCCGCCCGAAAGGGTCGCAGCCGCCGTCCAGAGCGGATAGTCCGGCGACGGTATCAGCACCTCGTCGCCATTGTCCAGAAGACCCTGCATTGCCATCACAATCAATTCGCTGACGCCATTGCCGATATAGATGTCCTCGATCCCGACCCCCTCGATGCCGATCTGCTGACAGTACTGCATCACCGCCTTGCGGGCAGGAAAAAGACCCTTTGAATCGATATAACCCTGGGCATCGTGAAGATTGAGCACTATGTCATGCAGGAGCTCGTCGGGGGCGTTGAAGCCGAAAGCGTAGGGATTACCGGTATTCAGCTTCATTACATGAAAGCCCTCCTCCTCGAGGCGCTGGGCTTCGCTCAAGACAGGTCCCCGGATATCGTAACAGACATCATCAAGCTTACGGGACTTCCGTATTTCCCTCATCCTATTTTTCTCCGTTCTCCGTTTTCAGGCTTCCGCCGATATCAGAATCCTCGTCATCAGAGGTATCAAGATAGTAGAGCCATTCAACAGCCTCATCCAGAACCGTTCCGAGAACAACAATATGGACCGCTGTTCTGGCCTTTTCAGCGATCCGCAGGAATTCGGTCCGCGTATATTTCGAACGCAATCCGGCAACCAGGGTATTCTGGTACCGCTTTGCCTCTTCGTCCTGGACTGCACAGGTGTCGAGCATATAGGCCGTCAACAGATTCAGTATCGGCGATTTTTCTTCCGTCAGGGAGAGAAACTGGATTTTTGCTTCCTCCAGCCTTCGCTGTAAAAGGAGGGCAAAACCGTAACACCAGACAATCCAGGGTCGGTCCTCTCCCCGGATTTCCAGGAACTCCCTGAAATAGTTCTCAGCCCCGGGAGGGTCATTATTCAACAGGTAGGGAATACCCAGGGAAAGCGCGAAAGAAGGCATTGCCGCAGGCCGCTTGTCCCGCAAAAGTTCCTCAATCCTGCCGATTACATTGAGACGCGAGCTTATAAGTGCGGCATTGATTGCCATGCGGACTTCCTGTCTGCGGACACGCCCCTCTTCCAGGCGACTCAGGACATACCCAATAATGCCGCCCCATTCTTCCCGTTCCAGCAGGGAAAACAGGCGCCAGTTCCGGATAAAATAGACATTAAGGATTCCCATTATCAGGAAAAAAACCAGGGGCAGGTACCAGTTGTCAGCCCAGAACTCCTTTGTATACTCCCATCCCAGTACAGCCAGGGGCATAAAAAAGATGATTAAGAAGGAGAACAGGATAACAACGTTAAAAAGTATAAAAATTACCTTAAATTTCACCGAAATTCTCCTATAATATAAGAAGGAGTGTAAAGAATATGCCAGACCGGGTCAACGGCATGGTATTTTACTGGATTTTTACACAGATGAGGGCAGCATATTATTGTGAATAAGGTCGGTTTAGACAACTTGGAAGTCAATTCGTATATAGATGCCCCGGTTTTCCTCGATGATGCGTATATAATTCTTTCGCCGGATATTCCGGTCTCACAGGAATTATTAACCCGTCTTTCCAGCTGGCATTACACCCAGGTGTATACCGACGGACAGCCGGCGGAGAAGCCCAGAAACACCGGAGAAAACGCTGAAGAGAGCAGGCTCGGGTTCCTGAAAGAGGATGTCCACGAGAGCGCCGAGCGGCAGGAGGTAAGCTCCTTCTATCAGCAGAAGGTAGAAGAGGTCCGGAGTATCTACAGCAGGTTTGCCGAACGGGAAGAACTGCGGATAGACGAGGTTACGGATATCATCAAGGATATCATATCAACCTTGAAGAGTTCCCGTCGTTTCCTGCTGAGCGTCCCCTTTATCTCCCAGCCCGAAGAGGACTATCTTGCGTCGAGCTGTCTGAAGACAGCCATTCTGAGTCTCGCCGTGGGCGAATTTCTCAAGCTCCCCCCCCACAGACTCATCGAGGTAGGCAGCGCCGGACTCCTGCATAAGATCGGGATGATGAAAATCCCCAGAAATATCTACATGAGCGACCGTCCTCTGAGCCCCAACGAGAGAAAAACGATCTACGCCCACCCCATAATCGGTTTCAAAATACTGAAGGCAGCAGCCTTTCCCGCCACTGTCGCCCTGGCGGTGCTGGAACATGCGGAACACGTGGACGGAACCGGGTATCCCAGGAAACTCACCAGCGACAAAATATCCCTCTACGGGAAGATCGTGGCTGTGGCAACAGCCTATAACGGGGCGGTCTCCCGCAGACCCTACAAGAAGGAGCGGGACGGTCATTCCGGTATCATGGATCTTCTGAAGGATATCGGCAAACACTTCGATGAACGAATTCTTCGAGCCCTGGTTTACACCCTTTCGATTTATCCCATCGGCACCTACGTGGAACTTACCAACGGGGCCAAGGGGGTAGTTGTGCGAACAAATATAAACGACCCGAAGTATCCCGCCATAAAGCTTCTCCTTAACGAAAAGGGCACCCTCTACGCCGAAGCCCCTGTTCTGCAGACCAAGGAAGGAGACCCGATCCAGATTGCCCGCTCCCTTCCCCCCGACGCGGTCAGGGAATTGGAGGAAAGGCTGGGATAAATTCCCTTTCCATCGTTGACAGCCGGGGGGACTTCGGTCTACGGTTGCTCTCACGCAAAACAACCATGAGAAAATCACACACCCAACGCGAAAACAGATCTTCAAAGGTACCCATTGTCCTCCGGCAGCTACTGATTGCCGAGGGAGCACAAAAACAGCAGCTCAAGGAGGAACTCCAGCGAATTCTGTCGGATCCACGGGAGCTCTTAACCTGCGGTATACTGGATTCTGAACACCGGCTGTATAAAAACGCCCAGACAGTGGACGATGCCCTTGAATCGGTGACCAATGGGATGGAGGACCCTGCCCTGCTGGAGCAGCTTTTGCAGGTTCCTGATGATTCCCTGGTGGGCCCCTGGAAAAACTGCGTTTTATGCATTAAGGCCCTGTATGACGGAGACACAAAAAAACTGCAGCGTCTGAAAGAGCAAATCCCTTCGGAAACACCTCCCTTCAAACTCGCGGAACTCGCTCTGATGATGGCCTCCGGGAATATCCCTGAGGAGGAGAAAAACAGTCTTCGAGGCTGCTTTTCTTCCGAGATCCTTGAATCACCGGATTATGTTATCAGTGCCGGAGAACAGATGGAGGATGCCCTGGAAATGGGCTTGATTGACCTTTTCGCGGATACCGCTGCCATGCTGGTCCGGGATCTCGAACGGGACTATACGGAGGCGGCGGAAGACTTCGCGCTCTGGTGTTTTTCCCGGCTGGCCAGGGAAGACCATTCTCCCGCACCACTGTTAAAGCGTTTCAGGAGCATTTTCGGGGAATCCGGAACCCTGCGTCTTGCGGCCCTGGGAATAGCGGAAGAAGACGCCGATGCCGCTCTTTACTACTGGCTGAAATTTATCGTTTCCCTCCTCGAGGAACGACAGATCGAAAGGGAGACCCTTGCCGCCGCCTTATACATCGCCGCACACCTGGGAGACATGGGGATCCTTAAGGAAGGAGATTCCGATACTGATACGCAGAGCAGCGAAGACCTCCTTCTGCTACGCCAGTTTCAGAAACTGCTTCAGAAAATCAGTGAAGAAGCAGGGCAGCAGTTTCCGGATATTTCGATCTCCGCCCTCGGAACCCCGGAGGACTGCCGCAGAACAGCAGTTCTTTTCAGTTCCGGTTCCGAAAACAGAATCACAGGCTACAGAATTCCGGAAACTGAACGCCCGGAAAGCAAAGAGGAACAGCGAATCCTTCCGGAAAAACAGGAACCGCAGCAGCTGGAACTCTTCGCCTGAACATACCCTTAACAGGAGAAAAGCCGAATGGCCATCTTTACCTATGATCCTTTCGCACGCCTGGGCATCTCCCGCGATGCCGACGCCGACACCATCAATACAGCATACCGACAGGCCCTTGAGACTGCATCGGGAAAAGAAAAAGAAGAGCTACAACGACAGTGTTCCCTGCTTCTGGATTCCCAGGGACTGCAGATTGCCCGGCTTGCAACACCCGTGGGGGGAACAAACTTCACTGAGCTTACGGAAGGACTTCCCGCCCGCCCGCGCTACGTGGGACCTGGGAGATGGAAAAAGGTTCTCCGGAAAATGCTTCAGGCGTAGAGCTTGCGTCATCGGTTGTTTTGCCCTACTCTTTTGATAACCCTATCCCCTGGAGGCACCAACAATGCAGACGATCTTTTGCACCCTGCCGTCAAAAAAGCGGATCAAGCTTGACTACGGGACCAGGGTATCGGAGCTTATCCGGAGCGAAGCGGAATTCTCTGCACCTCCCAGGCCGATCATTGCCGCTCTTGTAAACAACGAACTTGTCAGTCTCTCCTTCAAGATAGAGATTTCCTCCAGCCTGGAACCCGTTTCCCTGGACTCGGTGGTGGGGATGCGGATATACCGCAATTCCTTGAGTTTTCTGCTCTCCCGGGCTGTCTCGGAACTCTTTCCCCGGAGAAAGCTGATTATCGGTCACTCCCTGGGGCACGGCTACTACTTCTACTTCAACAGTGAAGAAGAGATAAGTGCCGACGACCTTGAAGGCATCGAGAAAAGAATGCGTGAGATAGTTGCCAGGAATGAACCGATAGTCCGCCGGGTGATCTCCTACGGTGAAGCTCTGGACTATTTCATGAAAACCGGACACCACTCCCGGGTTGAACTCCTCCGTTTCCGCAACGAAGCCAAGATTCCCGTCTATGAAAGCGGGGAACACCGGGAAATAGGCTATCAGCCCCTGGTGCAATCAACGGGACTCCTGAACCTCTTTGAGCTCAAGCCCTATTCCCCGGGATTTCTGCTGCGCTACCCCTCTTCAGCTGCCCCCGACAGGGTAGCCAAGTTTTCTGACAATCCTGTCCTCTTCTCGGTTTTCATGGAATATAAGGCCTGGGGCAAGATACTGAACGTAAACAGCGTCGGAAAACTCAACCGACTGGTGGAATCCCAGAAGATCGGCGACTTTATTCAGGTTGCCGAGGCGCTCCACAACAAAAAGATTGCCTCCATCGCAGACCGGATAGCAGAGCGCCGGGGGACCGTCAGGGCAGTTATGATCGCCGGCCCCTCCTCCTCGGGAAAAACGACCTTCACCAAGAAACTGGGAATCCAGCTGAAGGTCCTGGGTTTTAATCCCATAGCCATATCCCTGGACGACTACTTTGTACCCCGGGAAAAAACGCCTCTGGACGAAAATGGGGACTATGACTTCGAGGCGCTGGAGGCCATTGACATCGAGCTGCTGAACCAGCATCTGATTCGGCTCCTGAAGGGTGAAGAGATTGAAATCCCCCTCTTCGACTTTATAATTGGAGACCGCAGACCTTCAGGGAAGTATCTCAAGCTCAACCGTAGAAGCATCCTTCTTATGGAGGGAATCCACGGCCTGAACGACGCCCTTACCCCCCAGGTAGATCCGGAGACAAAATACAAGGTATATGTTTCCGCCCTTACTCAGCTTAATCTGGACGATCGCAACCGGATTCCCACTACCGATAACCGGCTTCTGCGCAGGATGGTCAGAGACCACCAGTTCAGGGGACACAGTGCCCTGAGGACTCTGCAGATGTGGCCTTCGGTGCGGCGGGGAGAAGACAGAAATATCTTCCCTTACCAGAACAACGCCGATTCCGCCTTTAACTCCGCCCTGGATTACGAGCTGGCGGTCCTGAAGAATTATGCAGAGACCCTGCTCAGAACAGTTAAACCCTTTCACCGGGAATACGCCGAGGCGATGAGGCTTACAAGCTTTCTGCACAACTTCATCGGCATACCCGACAGGGAGGTCCCCAGGGACTCAATCCTGCGGGAGTTTATCGGCGGATCAAAGTTTCACTATTGAAAAGAAAGGTGGAAATAGAGACTTCCTCCATCGGGGCGGGGCAGAAACCGGAGACTCACCAGCGGGAAATCCCCGGTCTCTGAGCTTTCCTTCGCGGATGCAGCACCGGATTCAAAGGGATCAGGGAAGTCCGTCAGTTCCGCCAGGGCCAGACAGAAGGCCCCGCCCAGCCAGAAACCCAGAGCAAGATTACGCTTCAATTCAAAGCTGTCGAAGCTGTTCTCCCAGGCAGAGTAGCGCGCCGGACTGGATACCTCCTGATAACGGTACCAGTCCGCCAGAGAATCCGTCCTGCCGATACCCGCGAGGGAAGCAAAAACGTTACCCCCCGAAAACAGGGCAAGCCCGCTTCCCACCAGCACCCGGTCCCAGAAGTTTGATGCCAGAGCTTCCCTGTCTCCAGGCTGCGCCGGAGCTGCCAGAACTGCCGCACTGCCCAGGGTCCACAATCCCAGGACCATCCCCTGCCGGGCAAGTACCCATGGAAACTCCCGGTCATACTCTTCGTCGTAATAGGTATCCGAGTGTCCCCGGGCACGCAGATAGGAACTCTCCGCCAGGGGATCAATGCTGTCGAGGTAGAGAAGGTGCCCTGCCAGGGCGGTTCCGATACCTGCGTAGAGGTACCATTTGCCACGGTAACTGAACTTCAGATCCCCTGCATCTCCTCCGATCAGGGGAAACCCGGCGGTAACGGGGGCGGCCGCGTGCATTGTCCAGGCAGCGGTGGAGGAAATGGTACGGGCTGCCCGGTAGAAATCTTCCGCAGTACCGTAGCTGTCCCTGTCGGCCGGGAGCAGGGCGTTCCGGGCCAGGTAATCGCTGGAAACGCTTTCCGCTCCGCTCATGAGAGTCAGCATATTGGCCAGGCCTCCGAGCTGATACAGTGCGATTCCCGTTGTGAAAAGACGTTCTCCGGTGCTGGTCTGTACCGGTGCTGCAGGCTCTGTATCCTGAAGCACTGTTTCAGACGTCTCCGATTCAGCGGGTACATCCCCGGCTTCTTCCCCGCCGCTGAGTTCCCCGGCGGAATCTGCCGAAGGAGCTTCCGCTGTATCTTCAGGAATTTCTTCCTCCGGGACGGAGGGTTCCTGATCAGGTCCCCGGGCAATTACCGCTTCGGCCAGTCCCATCTGTACAGCGAGATTTTCTCCAACCTCGGCAACCGTGGCGTCGTAGTTTCGAATATCGATGAAGAACTCTTCCGCCCTGCCCTTTCTCGCGCCGTCGGCGCTGATCCCCTGGAGGCTCAGGATATAACCCCCTCCGCTCCTTTCCAGGCTGAATACCGCTATCCCATCAAGACCAAGCCTGCCGGCCAGATCCCGGGCACATTCGGGATCATCGCACCCGGCGATTTCCGCAGCGGTCAGTCCTTCGGCCTCCCGCTTTTTCTGCAGTTCTTCTCCGGCCAATACCCGTCCGCCGGTATACTCCCGGATAGTATCACCTGCAAGGCCTTCCCCTACCTTCAGCAGATAGGAAGGAACCCCTTCGCCTCTGATGGAAACAAGACCGATCTCCTGGGCTGATCCGGGAAGGGAGAAAAACAGACAAAGAAGGGTAAGATAAAAAAAAGGTGATCCCCCGATCCGTACAATCCTGTTCATGCAGCCGCCCTCATCCTTATACAAGGGATAATTCCTGTTTACTTTAGCATAGTTCAGGTAAAAACTCTTCCCAAAAAATTCTCAACCCTCCCCACTCTGTTGCAGAAAGTTGAGTTTTCTGCCTAGGATATCCCGAATGAGCACAAAGATTCCCGGAGACAAACTCGCGCAGTTCAGAAACGCAGCGATATATTCCTCCCTGGACCGGAAAGATCAGTCCTCCCTGGAGGAACTGGCCTCGAACCGGCGGCTCTCCGTCCAGCAGCTCAGGCAGGTCCTCGAAATCGCCCGGGACCTCCAGATGTGGGGAATCGGCCCCATATCATCATGGATAGAAGAGCTGCCTCCCGCGGATCCACGGGAGGGAAAGCGGCAGGCGGTGAAGACCGTTGATACCCTTGTCTCCCGCTGGGAGGAGGAACGGCGAAGAGGTCCGGAATATACGGGAAATGCGCCTGTGTATGGAGCTTCCCCCCGCAGCATCATGGAGAGCACCGCACCCGCGACGATTCTTGGATCCTGCCCCGTAGCCTCGGAAAAGACCCGCTGCTGCAATCTTCAAACCCTGGACGCGGTAATAAACTGCGGTTTCGGCTGCACCTACTGTACCATCCAGTCGTTTTACGATCAGGGGAGGATCTACCTTCACAGCGATCTGGGCAGAAGACTCAGGGAACTTCACCTGGATCCTGAAGGGATCTACCACATCGGAACAGGACAGTCTTCAGATTCCCTCATGTGGGGCAACCGGGAAAACCTGCTGGCCGACCTCTTCGATTTTGCCCGGCGTAATCCTAATGTGATTCTGGAGCTTAAAACAAAATCGGACAATATCTCCTGGCTGCTGGAGAACAGCCCTCCCCCCAATGTACTTGTTACCTGGAGCCTCAACAGCGAGCAGATGATCCGCTGGGAAGAGCGCGGTACCGCCCCCCTGGAAAAACGCCTGGACGCGGCAGCCCGGACAGCCCTGGCCGGTTATCTGGTGGGCTTTCATTTCCATCCCATGGTTCCCCATGACAACTGGAGAGAATCCTATGCTGCCGTCTTCTCCAGACTTCTCTCCGACTTTGATCCTTCCCGGGTCGCCATGACCTCCTTCGGGACCCTGACGTTCATAAAACCGGTAATCCGGGCAATCCGTGAACGGGGACAGGCAACCCAGGTTCTGCGTATGCCCCTGACAGAAACTGCAGGTAAATACTCCTATCCGGAGGATACAAAGGTGGACCTCTTCCGCTTCGGCTACGAGAGCCTCGCGGCCTGGCACGAAAAGGTCTTTTTTTATCTCTGTATGGAGCCCGCCGGACTCTGGGAACCGGTTTTCGGCTTCTCCTATCCAGACAACACAAGCTTCGAAGAGGCCATGAAGCTCTCCTACCGCAGCAAGATACTGTCCCCACGATTTTGAACACTATATCCTGAATAAGGCTTGACAAACCTCATATCGCAAAGTAACTTTGTAATGCAAAGTTACTTTGCGCAGCAAATACCGATAAGGAAGGGCTAATGGAAGCAGATAAAGAGGAACTCCGTAAATACCTCAGGGATCTAAAGGAGATGAAGGACCTGGTGGCACGGCACGAGGAGCGCCCCATCGTTGAGTACTGGGACTTTGTTGCCTGGGGAGCACTGCTCATCCTGGGAACCCTGCTGCACGCCCGGTTCTTTCCGGATACAATAAACACCGCCCTGCTGGTGATCTGGCTTCCGGTCTTAATCATCGGAGGCTTTATAGAGACCATGGCCTGGGTTTACCTGGTAAAACGGCTGGAGATGCCCCTGTCTTCCCGAAGAAACCAGCGCTTCTACCTTGCCTCCGTGGTAATCCTTATCGCGGTAATCTTCATACTCTACTACCTGATTCACCTGAAAGGCCCCATTCCGGGGATGTTGCTCCTATTGCTGGCGGTGCTTTTTGCCTTCGTCGCCCAGATGAGTTACCTGGGCCTGTTCATTGAGACGGTACTGACCCTGGCTGCCGGGATCGTGCTTACGGTTCTGGACGTACGGGGCTCTGCGGCATCGGTGGGGGTCGGTATTTTCGCCGGCCTGGAATTCATTGTTATGGGAATACATACGAGGTTTCTGGAAAAGCGGAATGGATAAGCTCTACACCCGCTTTGACGGGGTCTTCTTCGAAAAAACCCGCCTCTCCCTTTTAACCCTGATAATTCAGGAGGAGAGCGTCTCCTTCAACACCCTCAAACAACAGCTGAATATGAGCGACGGGGCACTCTACACCCATCTTGAAAAACTTGTAAGCGCCGGGTACGTGGCAAAGAGGCGGGAGATCGCCGGGACTTCCGTCCAGACCCTCTATTCCGCCAGTGAGGAGGGGAAAGAGCGCTTCAGGGAGTATCTGGATTTCCTTGAAGATATGATTACCAGCCATAAATCTTTCACTGATGATTCCGGAACAAAAGGAGAAACGCCATGAAACTCACAGGACTGATAGTGCTGATATTCGCAGGGCTCCCCCTCTGCGGTGTATTCGCTCAGATTCCATCGGGGGACGAACTGCTGCGCATGACGGAGGAGACCATCAATCCTTCGATCTATCGCTCACAGATGAGCATTACAACGGTAAAACCCGGGCAGAAAGAGAGTACCCTCGGTATGGAGGTTTATTACAAGGAGGACACGGGGACATTTATGGAGATGACCTCTCCGGCACGCAGCCGGGGCCTGCGCTTTCTTGAGAAGGAGACCAATCTGTATATGTACAACCCGAAATCCAACAGCAGAAGACCCCTGAGACTCTCCCCGGAACAGTCCTTTCAGGGAACGGTCTTTTCCAACAACGACGTTTCCGATCCCAAATATACCGACGACTACAGTGCGTCCCTCTCCGGGGAAGACAGCTTTAATCATCCCGATACCGGAAAGACAGACTGCCTGATAGTTCTGGCGAAGGCAAAACGGAAAGAGGCTCCCTATGGAAAGATCAGAATCTGGCTTCATAAAGACAGTCTTCGTCCCCTCCGTTTCGATTATTACGCCAAATCCGGACTGCTCTTCAAGAGCATGATACTCAGTGATTACAAGGAACTTGCCGGTGCCATGCGTCCGGCCGTCATGCACATGGACTCCTACGAGATTGAAGGCGCCTGGTCAGAGGTGATTATCGATTCCATGGAGGCCCTCCCGGATATTCCCGACAGCCGCTTCAGCACTGCTGCCCTGACACGGTAGAGGACGGGAGTGAAATGACGGGAAATCTTCGGGTAACAGGATTTTTTCTCCTCCTTGTAAACCTGATGTCCGGGGTATCGGTGCTTGCCCAGGAATACTCCGTCTTTGGCGAGATTGAAATGGAAGGGAGTTTTGCCCTTACACCGAAGGGAGAAGCCGACAATTTCCTCGACTCCTTTCTGGGAGCTGAAGCGAACCACCGCCTCGATTATGAAGAGTTCAGTTTTACCGCCAGGCACAGGGTGGAGGTCGACCGGCAGGAAGAGCTGCACCATTATCTATACGAGGCCTACATCGATTACCGGGCCGCGGAAATCCTGAGCATAAGTGCGGGAAAACAGCGCATTCCCTGGGGTCGGGGGGTTGCATTCTTCCCGACGGATGTTCTGCACCCCAGTCACACCCGGGAGGACGTGGAGGGTTTTACCGGCTTGAGCCTTATTCTCAATCCGGACATGAACCTCCAGCTTGCGGGGGCCCTTGATTTCAGCACGCCCCTTGCCGGGGCGACCCCGGAAGAAAACGAAGACTTTTACCGGGATCTCAAGTACGCCCTGTACCTGAGCCTTCTTGCAGGGAAGGTCGACCTGGCCTTTTCCGCCGTTTACAGTCCGGAGGAGACCCTTCGACCGGGATTCGGAATGTCCTGGGATATCGCCGGATTCATCGTAACTGCAGAAGGAGCCGTGGAGTTCAACAATTCCACGGAGTATCCGGACACAGACCTGTTCAACTTCGAGGCTCCAGGCGCTTTCCGGCCCTACCCTCTGGTAGCGGCGGGAATAAGCCGGAACCTTACACCGCGACAGATGCCGGATCTGAGTCTGATGTTTGTAACGGAGTACCTCCATGCCGGTACCGGATACGATAAAAAAGAACGGGAAGAATACTTTAACATCATCGGCACATATCTGGCCTCCGGGAAAGAGCATCCGGAGATTGAATATCTGGGGCGGAATTACCTGTTTGCCCTGGCCAGCCTCGAACTTTACATGCGCTTCAGCCTGGAACTCTCCGCATACGCAAGTCTCGATGATCAGTCGCTTTCGTACGCTGCGACGGGTACCCTGCTCAGTATTCGGGGGATGGACCTGAGTCTCAAGGGCGAACAGATTATCGGAGGACAGCGGTCCGTGTTCGGGTCCCTGAAAGCCGGTGAGGGAGAGTATCGCGTAACACTGAAATCGACCATCTATTTTTAAGGGAGTTGATTATGCCGGTTTTGAAAATCGAAGACATACACAAGGATTACCTGCTGGGAAAGTCCGTTATTCATGCCCTCAAAGGGCTTAGTTTGAGCGTCGAAAAGGGGGATTTTATCTCTGTTGTCGGTCCATCGGGCTGCGGCAAAACCACCCTCCTGAATATCCTCGGCTGCATAGACAAGCCAAGCTCCGGCAGGGTCTATTTCAGGGGAGAGGATCTTTCAAAAATGACGGACAATCAGGAGGCGGACATCCGGCTCAGGGAGATAGGTTTCATCTTCCAGTCCTTTAACCTTGTTCCGGTATTGAGCTGTTCCGAAAACATCGAGTTTCCCCTTATTCTGGCTGGGGTTCCCAAAAAGGAACGCCGGAGGCGGACGGCACGACTGGTGGAAATCGTGGGACTTGCGGATTTTGCGGAGCATAAACCGGATGAACTCTCCGGAGGACAGCGTCAGCGGGTGGCGATTGCCCGGGCCCTTGTAAACAATCCGTCCCTGGTCATCGCCGACGAACCGACGGCGAACCTCGACTCCGAAACGGGAAACTCGATCCTGGAGACCATGAACCGCCTTAACCGGGAGGAAAAGGTCACCTTTATATTTTCCACCCACAATCCGGAAATCATGCAGTACGCCAGGACCATCATACATCTGAAGGACGGTGCCGTTACACGTGTAGACCAGGGGGTCCCGGCATGATCTTTATCCGCGTCGCCTGGCAGAATATGCTCGTCCACCGGCGGCGGACCCTGCTCATCCTGTTTTCCATAAGTCTCTCGGTGGCAGTCATCCTGTTTGTCTCGGGAATGGCGGAAGGCCTTAAAAAGAACTTTTTCCGGGGCATGCTGGAAGAAAGCGGGCACCTGCAGATCCTTCCCGCGGGGACCGATGATGCCCTGGATCCCTACGATCCTGATCTTCTGATTCAAAACCCCGACGAAATAGTCTCCGACCTGTCCGCCAGGAAGGGGGTACAGAGAGCGGAGAAGGTTCTGAGCTTCGGGTGCATGCTCCTGGCCGGGGACAGAAATCTTACCATCGAAGGCCGGGGTACTAATAAAGAGACCCGGATCTTCTCCAAAGCCCGGGATGGCATATACGCGGGAGGTTTTCTTGCAGACGACAACGGGGGTAAGCCGGGAATCTGCATCAGCGCAGGTATTGCTGATCTCCTGCATGTGGATCTCGGGGACCCGCTGGTGGTTCTCGTGGAAGACAGCACCGGAAGCCCCTGGTACATCGAGTATTCTGTAACCGGGCTTTACGCAACGGACAGCAGGGAGTTTGACGAGGGTAGCTTCTATCTGCGCCACGAAGACGCCGAGGAGCTTCTGTATTTTCCGGGTAAAACACGGGAGATCCGGGTTGTTCTGCTCGATCCGGCCCTGGCGGGTCCTCTCGCTGACCAGCTTGATACAGGCGCGGCGCCTTACAGGGGAACTGAGATAAAAACATGGCGGGAGATCCACGGCAGTTATCTGGTGCTCCTCGATTTCTTCGATATCTTCATGGTCTTCATGAATATCTTTACCGTGCTGGTGGCCGCAACAGTTATAACCAACTCCATCCTGATGAATATCTTTGAACGTACCAGGGAGTACGGCACCCTGAGGGCAATAGGAATGAAGCGGTACCAGCTCTTCGGGTTTATCCTTACCGAGGGTTTCGTACAGGGCGTCGCCGGAAGCCTTTTGGGACTCGTTCTGGGGATTCCCCTGGTACTCTATTTTCAGGCCTACGGCATGAACTGGGGAGAGATTACGGAAAGCTTCGGACTGGGAGAGACCTTCTACTTCGCCTTTGCCCCGGAACACGCCATTGCCGGTCTCATCTCGGGGATTGCCATCGCCTGTACAGGCTCCCTCTACGCCGGCTGGGTAAGCTCCAGGATGAGCATAATGGAATCCCTGTAAATGGAGAGTGATATGGCACTTATACTGGTCGCCCTGAGAAACGTATTTCGCAACAGACGACGGAGCATTCTCAATATAATTGCCCTCTGCCTGGGGACCTGCCTGATGGTTCTGGGTCTCGGCTGGGTGGAGGGCTATCACAGCTACGTCTACACGGCAATGCAGAATTTCGAGTCCGGTGAGGTTCAGCTGATACCGGAGGGGTATCTGCAGGAGGAACGGCGACTTCCTCTGGACCTGAACCTCAGCGGCTACCGGGAACTGAAGGACCGGCTTCTGTCTGTTCCCGAGGTACGGGAGGCCACCGGGCGAATCGATTTTTCTCTGCGCCTTTCCAACAGAAAGGAGTCGATCTACCTGGTCGGCCGGGCCATCGATCCTGAAAGCGAAGCCAACACCACGGTTCTGGCGGACTACATACACTCCGGCGACTACCTTTCGTCACAGCAGGGAGGAGTTCTGATCGGAAAAGCCCTGGCGGAACGGATGGCGGTGCAGCCCGGAGACACAGTATACATCGTTGCCCAGGACAAATACGGGGTGGAAAACTTCATCGACATACGGGTGGCGGGAATCTTCAATTACGGTTTCCCCCCCATCGACAAAAACGTGGTGTTCATGGACCTGGCCAGTGCAATGGATCTTCTTAGCATGGAGGATGAGGTTACACGGATCGTGATGAGGTTGAACCAGGGGATATCTCCGGAGAAAGGGGTATCCCTCTTACGCAGGCAGGATATCGGGGGCGAGATACACAGCTGGAAAACCTTCGCCCAGGCGACCGTATCGGCAGTCGAGACCGACACCCGCAGTTTTTACCTGATGCTGATCATCCTGTATCTGCTGATAGTGCTGGGACTGCTGAACTCCATGTCCATGAGCGTCCACGAAAGAACCCGGGAAATCGGTTCCCTGCGGGCCCTGGGAATGAAGAGGCGGGAGGTCCTGGGACTCCTTCTGGCGGAAAGCGGCTGGATCTCCCTCATTTCCGCGGCAGTCGCCGTTGTCCTGTCCATGCCCATGGTCTGGTACCTTGGCAGCGTTGGCCTGGACATTACATCCCGGATGCCGGAGAGCATCCCCGTCCCCTTCGGCGAACAGTTCTACGCCGATTTCCGGATACGCCATTTCGCCATTAGCCTTGCTGCAGCGACGCTCTCAGCCATGGTCGGAACAATCAGGCCCTCTGTAAAGGCATCCCGTCTTGTGGTCGCAGAAGCTCTGCGGGGAGGAAGAATCGCTTAAAGCTTCGACAGAACCTCCTCCAGTGAGGGAAAGGAATCCCTGCCGCCGGGTTTACTTACCGATATACCCGCGGCACAGGCGGCGAAGCGCAGGATCCGGTCAAGGTCCCAGGAGTTGAGAAGCCCGTAGGCAAAGGCGCCGTGAAAGATATCCCCCGCAGCGGTGGTATCGACGGTCGTAACGGTAAAAGCGTCGTAGCCTCCCCTCCGGTCTCCCAGGGCCCAGACACCGCCCTTCTCTCCCAGGGTAATAACGGCACAGTTGCCGTTTCGCCGCTGCAGGAGTTCAAGTGCCCTGAACACCTGTTCCGGTCCGGCGAGTTCTTCTCCCAGCATTGCAGATGCAAAAGCCGCGGATGCCACCGGATAATCCACACGCTCCACGAGTTCCCAGGTCGCGCCCCTCAGGGAACCGGCATCCAGGATTGACACGGCTTCAGGCCAGCGTTCCAGGGCCTCCCTGGCGGCCGCCAGGGAATGACCGTCGAAGAGGAGTACCTCGGGTTCACAGAGGAGCAGGTTTTCCGGCAATCTGTAGACATCTTCCGTACTCCGGTGATTGATGATACTGCGGCTGCCGCTGGTATCGTTAACCAGGATGGCGGAAACAGGAGTCGGATACCCCTCGCAGGGAAGAACTCCCCCGGTATCCACCCTGTAAGCTTTAAACTCTTCAATCAGCAGGGAACCGAAGGGATCCCGTCCCACTGGACCTGCCATGGCGACAGAGACATCCCAGTATCCCAGCAGGGCTGCGGCATTGGCTGCCGGGCCACCGCCCGATAAACTGCGGGCGGTTGCCCTGGATTTCGTATCTTCCCGGGGAAAACCGTCGACCCGGAGTATCAGGTCGACGGAGGAATGACCGATGCACAGAATTTTCAAAAAGAACCTCACTTACGGGCAGAATAAAACAGGGACACCTCAAAAAACCGCACTTTTTCCCAAACCCCGCATCATCAATATTTCCAGCGGTCCTCAACTCCTGTTCCTGCAAGAGCTTGCGGATGCTATAAAACATTACATCTTCGACTGTGGCAAAAATACCACGTTTTTAGAGGCACCCATACAAAAGCAGAAAATCCGTGTGTTTTTTAAGGATTCTGCAAAAAATCTCTTGATCATTTGCCAATTTAAAACCATTATATAGTAACTCTCGTTATAAATACAATTCAAGGAGATGGTCATGAAAAGATTGCTTTCCATTGCAATTATTTTGATTGCAGCCGTCGGGCTCTTCGCCAACGGACAGGGCGAAGATACCGTTAAAATCGGCGTTGCAGGAGCTCATTCCGGAGACCTGGCGTCCTACGGTCTTCCCTCGGTAAAAGCCGCGGAGCTCGTTGTTGAAGACTGGAACGCCAAAGGCGGAGTTCTGGGAAAACAGATCGAGCTGGTTATTGAGGACGATCAGTGCAAACCCGAGGTTGCAACCAACACCGCCGCAAAGCTGGTTGGCGAGCAGGTGGTCGGCGTTATAGGTCATATCTGTTCCGGAGCCACAAAATCCGCTCTGGGAATCTACAAGGATTCCAACATTCCGGTAATCTCTCCCTCCGCAACCAACCCGCCCCTTACCAAGAGCGGAGACTATCCCAACTTCTTCCGCACCATCGCTCCGGATGACGCTCAGGCAAAACTGGATGTGGATTTCGCGGTTGACACCCTGGGTCTCACCAAGATCGCCGTTCTCCACGACAAGGGAGATTACGGCAAGGGATTTGCCGACTTCGCCAAGGAGTACCTTGATCAGCGATCCAATGTCGAGGTAGTTGTCTACGAAGGTATCCAGGTAGGTGCCGTTGACTATTCCGCCATAATCAACAAGGTAGCAGCCTCCGGTGCCGAAGCGATCATCTACGGAGGTTATCACCCCGAAGCTTCGAAACTGGTCGGCCAGATGAGAACCCGCGGAATGGACACCATCTTCATTTCCGACGACGGCGTTAAGGACGACACCTTCATCAAGGTCGCCCAGGATGCCGCCGAAGGTGTTTACGCCTCCGGTCCTGTCGACACGACATCCAATCCCCTGGCAGTGAAAGCCACCGAAGATCACCAGAAAAAATTCGGAGAGGATCCCGGTGCCTTCTTCCTGAACGCCTATGCTGCAACCCAGGCTCTTCTCAATGCAATTGAAAAAGCCGGCTCCACCGAGTACGACGCAATAGTCAATGCTCTGCGCAGCGAATACGTGGAGACCCCCCTTGGAAACATCAGCTTCGATGAAAAGGGCGATGCAATCGGGGTCGGTTTCTCCGTTTATCAGGTTCAGAACGGGGTTTACGTAGAGCTCAAATAAACTTGCTAATTCTGTCATATTCATGTAATATGACACGTTCTTTCAGAAATCTTGAGAACATTCGGAACAGGCCCGTACAGGGCCTGTTCCTTGCTTCCGAATCAATACTCACAACGTGTACGCAACTTTGCCGCAGGAAATGCAACAAGGCGGTTTTATTATAGAAGGAGCCTGCAGGAAACCACCATGAATCTAGATTATTTAATTCAGCTTACGCTGTCGGGAATGACGCGGGGCAGTATCTACGCGCTGATCGCCCTCGGGTATACCATGGTTTATGGTATCATTCAGCTTATCAACTTTGCCCACGGCGAAATATACATGATCGGTGCTTTTACGGCCCTCATTATTGCCACCGTCCTTAACATGACCGGGATGCCCGGGGTAGCGGTTTTTATCATTGCCATGATCATTGCCGTTGTTTACTCCTCCGCATACGGAGTAACAATGGAAGCCATGGCATACAAACCGGTACGTCGTGCCCAGAGGCTGTCAGCCCTGATAAGCGCCATCGGCATGTCCTTCTTCCTGCAGAATTACGTGCTGCTTGCCCAGACTTCGGACTTTCTGTCCTTTCCCAAGCTGATACCCCAGTTTGCATTTCTTGAAGGGGCCAGAAACTTTTTAACCTCCACCCAGATAATCATCTTCGCCGTCACTGCCGTGGTCATGGTGGCCCTCACCATTCTTATCAAGTTCACCAAGATAGGAAAAGCCATGCGGGCCACAGCCCAGGACAAGACCATGGCCCTTCTGGTGGGAATAAATATCAACCAGGTTATTGCTGTTACCTTTCTCATCGGCTCCGCGATGGCGGCCGTAGGGGGAGTCCTGATCAGTTCCCACGTGGGGCAGATCAACTTCTATATCGGTTTTCTGGCGGGCATCAAGGCCTTCGTGGCCGCCGTTCTCGGCGGAATCGGGTCAATTCCAGGCGCTGTCCTCGGCAGCTTTGTACTTGGTCTGACGGAGAGTTTCGGAGCCGGTTACATATCATCGGACTATGAGGATGTGTTCGCCTTTATTATTCTGGTGCTGATTCTGATATTCCGTCCTGCCGGGCTCCTCGGCCGTGCCCAGAGCGACAAGATATAAGGGATACACACAATGAACAACGCTGTACAGGAACTGAAAAAATCCTTAATCACCTCGCTGTGGTTCATGTTTCTGACCTTCCCCATCATGGTCATCAAGGTCAACACGGTAGAAAATATTGTAAACTGGCGCTGGTCCAACATGGTCTTTGTGGGCGTTCTCAGTTTCATCATCTCCTACTTCTGGCGGGGCATGCTGCGAAAAAAGGAACGGGGAGACAAACTGTTTGACCTCTCCAGGTTCATGCCTGCAAAATTGCGGGATCTGGATCTTCGGGAGACCCTTTCTGATAAAAAGATTGCCCGACCTGTTCTTGCTGTACTTCTGGTGGCGGCGCTTGTATTTCCCTTCGCCGCGGGCATGTATCAGACCAGTATAATGACCACGGCCCTTATGTACATCATCCTGGGTCTCGGTTTAAATATCGTTATCGGGCTGGGTGGAATGCTCCATCTCGGCTATGCGGCCTTCTATGCCGTGGGAGCCTACACCTACGCGATTCTGCACCGGGATTTCGGCATCGGATTCTGGGTCGCCCTGCCTCTGGGCGCAATACTGGCCATGCTGTTCGGAATGCTCCTGGGTTTTCCGGTGCTGCGGCTCAAGGGCGATTATCTTGCCATCGTTACCCTCGGTTTCGCAGAAATCGTGCGCATCGTGCTGGAGAACTGGAATGACTTCTCCTCCGGTCCTTCCGGGATCGCCAATATTCCACGGCCCAGTTTTTTTGGAATGAAGCTTTCACTCCCCAACGCGACTATCTACATTTACATGATAACCCTGGCCCTTGTTCTTTTCACGATCTTTGTGGTTCGAAGACTTGAGAACTCACGCCTCGGTCGAGCCTGGGAAGCCATGAGGGAGGACGCCATTGCCTCCGAGTCCATGGGCGTCAATATAACAACAACAAAACTGACGGCCTTCGCCCTGGGAGCCTTCTGGGCCGGCATGGTTGGGGTTATCTTCGCCGCGAAAACGACCTTTGTTAATCCCGCCAGCTTCACCCTGATGGAGTCGGTCCTGGTCCTCTGTATTATAGTACTGGGAGGAATGGGATCCACCACGGGAGTCATTGTGGGTGCCCTTATTATCGTGCTGCTTCCCGAATACCTGCGGGCCTTCTCCGAATACAGGATGCTCCTGTACGGTGCTGTACTCGTCATGATGATGGTCTTCAGACCCAACGGTATAATCCAGAAGGTACGGAAACGGCATACCTTTGACATCAAAGAGGCAAGCAGTGGAGGCAGCAATGAGTAACACCGTACTGAATGTAGAAAACCTTACCATGAACTTCGGGGGACTTCGGGCCGTGGATGATGTCTCCCTCAGCATAAAGAAGAACGAGATTGTGGCCCTTATCGGACCCAACGGCGCCGGTAAAACCACCTTTTTCAACTGTGTCACCGGTGTCTACGCCCCGACGGAAGGTAAAATAACCATCACCCCACCGGAAAAGAGCAGCGAAGTTATTAATGGTCTGAAACCCCACAAAATAACGGAGAAGGGGCTTGCCCGGACCTTCCAGAACATCCGGCTTTTTCAGAACATGACTGTCCTGGAGAATATAATGATCGGCAGGCACTGCCGCCTGAAATCCGGCATTCTCGGCGCGATCTTTCGCAGCCCGGCCACCCGGGAGGAAGAGGAAAAACTCATCCACGAAAGTTACGCCATTCTAAAAAAGATCGGTATAGAGCGCTACGTAAACGATCTTGCCAAGAACCTGCCCTACGGCGCACAGCGTCTTCTCGAGATCGCCCGTGCCCTGGCCACCGACCCTTTTCTGCTGCTGCTGGACGAACCCGCAGCCGGGATGAACCCCAATGAGACCAGGGATCTTGTCGACCTGATTCTGCGCCTCAGGGAAAACGAGGATGTAACGATATTCCTGATCGAACACGATATGAGCCTTGTAATGACCCTTTCCGAGCGGATCTATGTTGTCGACTACGGACAGTTGATTGCCCAGGGCACCCCCGACGTGATCAAGCAGGATAAACGAGTTATCAAAGCCTACCTGGGAGAAGAGGTTCATGCTTAAACTTGAATCGGTATCTACATATTACGGCAATATACAGGCCCTCAAAGAGGTGAGCCTCTCCATCAATGAAGGAGAAATCGTTGCCCTTATCGGAGCGAACGGTGCCGGAAAATCCACAACCCTCATGTCTATCTGCGGAGTAACACCTCCACGGAAGGGGCGTGTCCTTTTTGAAGGTGAGGACATAACCCATCTCTCCAGCGAAAAAATCGTTGCCCTGGGTATAAATCAGGTTCCTGAAGGTCGCAGGATTTTCCCCTACCTTACCGTCAGGGAAAACCTCGACATGGGTGCTTTTCTGCGAAAGAGCAAAACGGAAGTACAGCGGGACCTGGAATATGTTTTCGAACTTTTTCCCCGCCTCGCCGAACGTCGCCACCAGCAGGGAGGAACCCTGAGCGGGGGGGAACAGCAGATGCTGGCAATTTCCCGTGCCCTGATGAGCCGTCCCAAGCTGCTTCTGCTGGATGAACCATCCCTTGGTCTTGCCCCTATCCTGGTCCAGCAGATATTCAAAATAATACGCCAGATAAACAGGGACAACAACACAACCATCTTCCTGGTTGAACAGAATGCCAACCTGGCACTCAAGACCGCCCACAAGGGCTATGTAATGGAAACCGGAAGAGTCACCCTGTATGACACGGCGGAAAACCTCCTGAACAACGAAGAGGTTAAAAAGGCATATCTGGGAGGAGCCTGACGGTATTCCCCGCCTGAACCCTGGGAGCCCTTCTGCATGACGGAAGGGCTCTGTTGTTTCTGCTTCCCTTCAACGAGACCCTGGGCACGATATTCCCCCGGGACAACCGAAGGATGAATCAGACAGGCCTGTTACCGGAAAACCAGGATCATCGGGGAAGCTCATCGAGTTCCCGCCTGAGCTCTTCAACCCGGGATACCGGTTTCCTGCAGATAAAACCGCTGCAGACATACGCTGCAGATCCTGTATCCTCGTTGGCATGATACTCGCGGGTAAAGGGCGCACATTGGGAGAGCAGCTTTTCATTGGCCGCATCTTTTTTCAGTACAACTGCGCCCGGCATAAATCGGCCGTTTATTTCGCGCAGCATCTTTTCGCTCTCCTTTCCATCTCCCACAACGACGATCTCCCGTTCACCAGATCCCTCCTGCCCCAACAAGAGATAGTGACCGGCGGCAACAAAGCTGGTGCTGGCGATCGGTGCCCTGTCTGTTTCATCCGCCCATGCTTTCAACAAGGCCTCTGCCCGGTCCCGGAATCCGCTGTCGGAAGTAATTCTGAATAAAAGGAGCAGGTTATCCATCATCACGGAGGTTCCGGAGGGAATTGCGCCATCGTAGAGATGTTTACTCCTGAAAGGGACTTCGCGCTTCTCCCGCGAGGCGAGAAAATAATCGCCCCTCTCACTGTCGAGAAAATCTTCATCAACTATCCCTGACAGCGATAGAGCCTGCTCGAGAAACTGAGCATCGAAACTGCTGTGGTAGAGTTCGAGATATGCGGATATCAGGAAGGCGTAATCGTCGAGGTGGCCACCGACAGAAGCCGTGCCGGCGCGGTAACTGTGGAAAACCCTACCGTCGTTAGCTCGAAGTCTTGTGCGCAGAAACTCCTCGGTTTCGAGGGCCTTCCGGAGCAGGGAGGAGTCTTCCAGAACACGGGCGGCCCGGGCAAGAGCCTTCAGCATCAGCGCATTCCAGTCGGCAAGTATCTTGTCGTCCGTGGAGGGTGACCGTCTCTCGTTTCTCCGTGACAAAAGAGCCCGTCTCAGATCATCCCAGTCAGAAGAAACCTCACTATCGGATGATCCCGGGCTGCAATGGAGGATGTTGCTTTCCATTGATTTTCCGCTTACCGGATCGCTCCAGTTACCCTCTTCCCGCAAACCGAAGCGGTCAGCCGTTGCCGAGGCCTCATCCTCTCCGACCATTTCCACGAGAATTTCGATAAACTCCTTTCGGCTCCAGAGATAATATTTTCCCTCCTCACCCTCGCTTTCGGCATCCAGAGCGGAGTAGAAGCCCCCTTCAGGGGATGCGAGTTCTCTACAGCAGAACTCGATTATCTCCCGTGCCGTCTTTGCATATTCGGTCTTACCGGTCAGACTACGGGCATTGATGAAAAGCAGGATGAGCTGGCCCTGGTCGTAAAGCATTTTCTCGAAATGGGGGATCCGCCACTGCCGGTCGGTTGAGTAGCGGTGAAAGCCGAAACCTATATGGTCATAGATGCCGCCGGCACGCATCATCTCGAGACTCTTCTCGACCATGGCAATATACTGTTCTCCCCCATGGATATCCCGGGCATGCTCGAGCATAAAATTCAGGAGGTGGGCCTGGGGAAACTTGGGAGCACCGCCGAAACCTCCCCACTCGGGGTCAAATGTTTCGGAAAGCCGTTCAAAAAGCCCTGAAAGCCGGGTACGGGGAAACTCCCCGGAGCGGGAAGAAGACTCGTCGGTATTCCCCTTAAGGGCTTCAATGACGGATTCGGCGGAGGCCAGGACCCTGGGACGCTCCTCCTTCCACAGCCTTGAAATCTCAGGAAGAAGATCCAGGAGTCCTGCCCTCCCCGGCCCGCCCTTTCTGGGCAGGTAGGTGGCTGTAAAGAATGGTCTGCCCTCCGGGGTCGCGAATATTGTCAGGGGCCAGCCACCGGAGCCGTGGATTCTCAAAGCTGCATCCATGTAGAAAGCATCGAGATCAGGTCTCTCCTCGCGATCGATCTTGACAGGCATGAATCCCTTGTTCAGAAGCCGGGCAACATCCTCGTTCTCGAAGGACTCCCTCGCCATGACATGACACCAGTGGCAGGTCGAATATCCAATCGAGATAAACAGGGGAATATCCCTGCTCTTTGCCTCCCCGAGGGTTTGTTCGCTCCACATACGCCAGGCTACAGGGTTATTCGCATGCTGGAGAAGATAAGGGCTGTTCGAACGGCTCAGTTCGTTGAGATTATCGCTGTCATTGCTGCGCATGGAGAACTCCTCTCCCGACCTGGTTCATATCCTTACTACAATGATAATAAAGGAAAGGACAAAAGGAAATCAGTACCCGCCGCGCCCGACGATATGGCTGCCCCTGGGAATTGATGGTCGAAGAGTTCTGCATATTCTCATTTTGGAACTCTTAGACTTGCTAGTATATTAAAAATGACATGCCCGGTGCAGGTACAATTTTCTTTAAACGAGGAGGCAGAACATGGACAAATTACATATGCAGCAGTGTAAACCGTGCAGGGGAGATGAACCTGCACTGACACAGGACGAAATAGAATTATTCCTGGAGCAGGTTCCGGCTTGGAAGCTGTATCAGGCTCAGGAGGGCCCCAGAATTACCCGCGGCTTCTCTTTTGACGATTTTTCCCAGGCGCTCTCGTTTACCGACAGGGTGGGTCAATTGGCCGAACAGCAGGGCCATCATCCCAGGATCACTACGGAATGGGGAAAAGTGGAGGTAAGCTGGTGGACCCATAAGATCAGCGGTCTTCATACAAACGACTTCATCATGGCGTCAAGAACGGACAAGCTGTACGATGAATTTTCAGGAGCAGCTTCGTAAGCTGAAAAACCCACACCCTGTGTGAAGCACATCCTTTCGGCCTTCTGAGAGATATCGCAAGCGGAAGGATGGGGGCCCGGGAGCAGGAACTGGCTGGCCCCCTTCAAACGCTACTGATCCTTATCCATCAGCCTGCTCAGGCCCTTGTACGTGGAGACGAGGGAATGCACAACAACCTGGGAGTCCTTCAGGGAATCGAAGGTGCTCTCCAGGGTTGAGGTACCATCCATCAGCGCGGAACTCTCCTGCTCCAGGGCCGCGGAGATCTCGCTTATGGCTTCTGCAAGTTTTCCTTCTTCCGCCTGGGTTTCACTGAAGCTTTGACGTACCTCGGATATATCGGTACTGAAATTTCCCAGGACCTGGGTAAAGCGTTTGACATAATCGCTCATCTGCCCGATAAAAGTCGAAAACTCATTCAGGGAATCGGTGATCTCCCTGGTAAAGCGGGCGGTCTGTCCCGCCAGATTTCGGACCTCCCCGGCTATAACCCGGAACCCCTTTCCAAACTCCCCTGCCCGGGCAGCCTCGATGGAAGCGTTAATGGCGAGGACATTGGTCTTTTCCGAAACATCCTGAATGGAAGTAGTGATAGACTTTATGGCTTCGGTACGTTTACGGACGTCGTCAAAGAGATTTTGCATCTCTCCCGAAACAGATCTTACTTCCACAATCTCATCCACCCGGCTCTGAAGTTCTCCGTCCAGTCGGCGGGTTTCGTGGATGATTTCGCCCATTTTCTGGTCAATACGACTCGTATTCTCTGAGACATGCTGGGAAGTTGAACGGAACTCCTCGAAGGTTGTAACAATGGATTCCAGGGAATCCCGGATTGCGTCGATATCTTCGGTAATAATCTTCATGGACCGCTCGGTTATCTCACCAAGCATTACCGACTTGTTATATCCCAGAACTATCTTTCTGTTCGCTTTGGAGTCAATAAAATCATCCACAGCTTACGCTCCTGTCAGGGACTTTAGATGGTCTATTCCACAATTCAGATTACCGAACCAGTCGTAAAATTTCCTGACAAGTTCACCCCGCATCATTGCGCCGTGTTGAGGAGCGAGAATAGAAACATCGAGTTTTCGACACATACTGATCCATCGAGCAGCCGCCTGGTTACTCCCCATGGCCCTTGCATGAAAGGGTTCCATGAGGCGCGTATGGTTTTCAAAATCTTCCACCTCCGGATATTCCCTTCCCTCCGGGAAAACCGCGGTCCCGATATCACCGGAAAAAAGGATTTTCGACCTGGGATCGTAGAGAGAAAAGTTTCCTGCGGAATGAAGAAAATGGGCGGGTATCAGCTTAAGAGAAACAGAGCCGAGATTTATGCTTCCTCCCTCGTCCTCAAGGGGAGTGATTCTGCTCTGGTCCACCAGACCGAAGTGGGGTACGAAACGACGCCAGATATCGTGGATATACACCTGGGCCTTTGTTACACCGAGCCACAGCGCAATCCCCGAGGAGACGTCCGGATCCTGGTGAGAAAAGAAAATCGATTCCACATCATCAAGGCTGATAAAACGGCTGACAACGGATACTACCCGTGAAAAGAGATGAACTCCCCCGGGATCAAGAAGTATCCCTTTACCGGAATTGACAATAAGATACTGATTGGTCTGAATCGCACCGGAAGATACATCTGCGTCCCATCCAAGCCATATTACTTTATGATCATTCTCCTCGTACAGCACGTAACCGCGGGTTGTATCCATCTGCACCTCCTGCATGTGATTTGTCACAAGGCAATTATGATTGAATTTACCGTATTATTCAATAAATCCTAGGAAGAATGACCAGAATACAGTTGGATGAGATTCCCTGCCCGACGTTTCCAGGCTTCCCGTAACTCGGATCTGTGGCGGAGATAATCGTTGTCATCACTTTTTCTTTCCCGCCGAATAACATCCATTGCATCCACGAGCAGACCGGAGAAATAGTTGATCTTTTTCACTCCCCTGCGCACGGCTTCGCGTATGGCTTCATCCGGGACACCCGTTGCCCCATGAAGTACCAGGGGAACACCGGTTTCCCGGGCGATCCTTGATATAAGTTCCTGCTGAATTTCAGGCTCCGCTGTGTACAAACCGTGGGCAGTTCCCACAGCGACGGCCAGGGCGTCCACCCCGGTCTCGGCGCAGAATTCCCCTGCCTCCTGCGGATCCGTATAAACGGCTCCCCTGGTGTCCACCAGTCCGGCCACCCCTTCGTCGCCAGGAAGCGGTCCAAGTTCAGCCTCGACAGAAGCGTTGAACAGACGGGCCCTCTGAACTATCCCTCGTGTAACTTCGACGTTTGCAGCGAAGGGTTTTCTGGAGGCATCGATCATTACCGAGGAGAACCCTGAATCCAGGGCTTCATCTATAATATCCAGATCCTCCGGACCCGCATGATCCAGGTGGAGGGCCGCAGGAATATCGGCTTCAACACACAGGGCTCGAATGGAGGGAATAAACAGACGGCCTCCCAGGGCCTTCCAGTGACGTACGGCTATCCCGATAATCACCGGCTGCCGGGCTTCTTCTCCCGCTTCAAGACAAGCCCGGGCCATTTCAAAATCGACGCAGTTGAACGAGGCAATCGCTCCACGTGACTGTTCGAGCATTTCCTTGCAGTTTATCAGCATTTTCCACCCTCCTTGACTTCGGAGGCTTCCTTCGAGAAATCCTCCGCCGCGGCATATACATCACCTGTGTTCAAGGCATTATACAACGCTTCCCGTAAAAGAGCAGCCTTGCGATAAATATCGAAACGTGAAGAATTCGGGTGAATATATCGATCCTCCCCGTCCCTGACCGAATCAAATGCCTTCTGATAGCTCTCTTCAACACCGAGACTGACCAGAGCGCTAATCAGGGCACCCCTGGAAGAAGCTTCGCTGCTGGGAGGAATACGAACGGTTGTTTCAAAGATGTCAGCCTGCATTTGATTAAAGAGCTCGAACCTTGTCAGTCCTCCGGCCACACAGATTTCAGTCAATTCAGCGGGAATTATCTCCCGCATTCTCTTTAATCCCGCACCCATCTCCAGAACCAGGGATTCAAGCAGTGCCCGGGCAATATCGGCCTTGGAATTGGCCAGGGTCAAATTAAAAATGGTTCCCTTTGCCAGAGGATTCCAGAACGGCGCGGCACTGCCCTTGAAATGAGGAAGAACGATCACCCCGTGAGCCCCCGGGGGGGATTCCCGGACCAGCTGGTTCACTTTGAGAATATCCGCCTGTTCATTCTGCCTGCCCGTTTCTCCGAATTCGCCGGCGAACCAGCTGTACAGGATTCCAGTGGTAAGAACCCCTGCTTCAACGACCCACTGTCCGGGGATGGCGGCTATGCTGCAGAGGGTTCTTGACTCCGGATGAAAGAGGGGCTCAGGCACCGGAGTAATCAGAAAAGAGCCGGTGCCGGTGTTAGCCTCCACGGATCCTGCCTCCAGGACTCCCATTCCCAGTGCGGCAACCTGCTGGTCTCCGCCTGCAAGAATTACGGGAGTCTTCCCTGGAAATGAGGTTTCTTTTGCAAGACCGGAGCTCAGATTTCCGATAATAGTTCCCGGAGAAGTCAGTTCCGGTAAACGATCCCTGTCAACAAAAGAGGCATCCAGCATCCGGCGGCTCCACTCCCGGTTGCTTACATCCAGAAGCATTGTACGGCAGGCCTGGGAATAGTCGCTTACAAATCTGCCGGTAAGCACAAAGGCGACATAATCCTGCACCCCCAGGAATTTATGCGCCGCGGCATAGACATCGGGTTTATTATCCCGGTACCACAGGATTTTTGGTGCGGAGAAGTAGGGATCGATTCTGAGCCCGGTTATTCTGTAGACATCCTCCGCAGAAACTTCCTTCCGGATCAGGTCGCACTGTCGTGAGGTGGTTTTATCCTGCCACATGAATACCTCATCCAGAGCTTTTCCAGCCCTGTCCACCGGTACAACCGAAGCCCGCTGGGATGTCACCGCAATGGCGAGAACCTCCGCATTATTGCTTACGGCATACTCACCGCAGGCGGAGAGAACATGGCGGATACCCCTGTCCCAGTCCTCAGTGGATTGCCGTACCCGACCATCCTTATAAAAATTCGGGGAATATCCATGGGACTCTGAAACAAGTTCCTTTCCATTGAGCGTATATAAGGTTCCTCGGATGCTGGAGGTGCCGACATCCAGAGCACAAATTGTTTGCATTATGACCTCGAAAATTATGAGAAAATAGTATAGGTTTATAATGGGAAGCGGCCACGATCGGTCGCATTGGTTGGCGCCTTTACGGACCGATCGCGGCTTGCCTTTCCCGTTAAGCCAGTCCTGGAAGAATTCCGGAGAAAAGGCTTAATATCAGTATGATTACCAGTGCGGTTACACCGGCGATGGTGCCGCCCGCTGTCCACGACTTCAGCGTATCCTGTACACTGATGTTCGCGTATCTGGACACGACCCAGAAGCCGGAATCGTTGGGCAGTGAGAGACCGACCCCTCCGGCACAGATTGCGAGCCCCACAAGAATCGGAGATACTCCCATACTCGCGGCAACAGGCCCAAGTATGGTGGATGTCGTAACCAGCGCTACCGTTGTGGAACCGAGAGAAGAGCGGAGTATCTGGCTCAGAACAAATCCGAGTACTATCAGCGGCATATTCACATTCGTGAATATTTCCACCAGATAGTCCCCTATGCCCGTGCTCTTGATGACATTACCGAAGGAACCGCCGGCACCGGTTATCAGAAAAATCATACCCGCCGAACCGACAGCGGTAACAATAACTTCGTCGATGGACCGGGGAATGTATTTCTTGAGCGCCAGCATTGCAACAATCACGCCGATCAGGAGGGCGATATTCTTGTCGCCGATGAAACCGAAAAAGGTCAGTACGGGGCCATCACCCCTCAAAACCATTTTCATAATGCTGCCGAGAAGAATCAGAACGATTGGCAGGAGCAGAACGGAAATGGACAAACCTGCACTTGGCCTGTTGTCCGTATTCTTCAGCGCCACCTCTTCTTCCGGAATAACGTTGTTTTTGGCCCGCTTTCCCAGGAAAGTACCGAACAGGTATCCTCCGATAACCGCCGAAGGAATTGAGACAATCAGCGAATACAGCAGAAAGAGGCCAAAATCAGCTCCCATGTTTCCAGCCACGGCAATCGGACCCGGTGTCGGGATAACGATGGCATGGGTAACTATGAGACCTACTGCGAGGGCGGTAACATAGGTGATAAAGGGTATCCTGGTTCGCTGGGATAAACGCCGGATAAGAGGTTCAAAAATAACGAAAGCGGCATCAAAGAAGACGGGGATAGATACCAGGTACCCGGCAAAGTTGATTGCCAGGGGCGATCGTTTATCGCCGACTTTATTCACCAGGGTATGAGCAATCTGATCGGTGGCGTTGGCCTCGGCAAGTATCTGTCCGAGAACGATACCGAGACCGATAACAATACCTATCCCGGAAAGAGTCCCGCCAAATCCCGAAGCAAGCGTACCGCCTATCTGGTCAATGGGCATACCGACCAGAAACCCGGTCAGAACGCCGCTTAAAAGCAATACGATAAAAGGATTCATACGGAACGCCAGAATTGCCAACAGAACAAAGGCAATTGCCACAATAAAAATTACGAGCAATAAAGGGCCTGTAACCATTTATTATTCCTCCTTATATAATCTCAACAAAAGCACCTTTATACAGAACCTGTGCATTACCTCCTTCCATGTTTTTTTCTGGATTAGCTCTGTATACCGGTAAGCCATTGTTTGAATTCAGAATTTTCGAGAATCTGCGGATTTACAATAAAGCGGGGCTTCCTGCCTTCAAGAAGTTTCTGTATATCTTCCATAAGCAGCCCCGGAGAACTGGTCAATGCTTCTTTTGTCGTTCCGGCAATATGGGTGGTGAGGGTAATATTATCCAGTTCCACAAATTTATCTTTCTCAGGAAGCGGCTCAGTGGGAAATACATCAAGTGCCGCACCGGCTATTTTTTTTTCCTTCAGAACGGAGTAGAGGGCATCGTAGTCAACTAAGCCTGCACGTCCGGTGTTGATAAAATAGCTTTCCGGTTTCATCAGCGCGAATTCCTTACTGCCGATCATTCCCCTGTTCTCATCCGTCAGCCTGGCATGAACGGTGACAAAATCACTCTGCCTGAAAAGATCTTCCAGGCTTACCAGTTTCACTCCAAGTTCTCCGGCAATTTCCGGATTCACATAGGGATCGAAGGCCAGGATTTCAGTGTTGAAGCCTGAAAGCTTGCGGGCCACCAGCTGGCCGATATAGCCGAAACCGACAATTCCTATTGTCTTCTCCTTCAGCTGGGGGACCATATCGGAATTGGAAAATGTTTTTCTCCACTCTCCCTGTTTTATTGCCAGGTGGGCCCGGGCAATATTACGGGATTCAGATAGCATCAATCCTACTGCAAAATCACTGACGGCTTCCGCGTTTCTGCCCTGTACATTGAAAACAAGAATACCCCGGCGGTTTGCTTCTTCGAGATTCACGTTCTCCAGACCGGCACGGCAGACCCCGGCTATTCGGAGATCAGGCAGAGCCTCCATCAGTTTGGACGAAACAGGGACAAAGAGTCCCATGACAAGCTCTGCCTCCCGGTCTTCGGAACCAAGCATCTCAGGAACAATCTCGATCTCCGGTCCCTGTTTTTCAACTTCCAGTCTGCGAAACTGCAGCTTCTGCCAATCACTTTCCCAGTCGCCTGTTTTTACATCTTCAACATATTTTGCCAGGTAACGGTCAAAAGCGGGACGAAAATCCTTTCCCGGAATCATTGCGTCACCTATAATGCATGCTTTTTTTATCTTACCCATCGTTCTGTCTCCTTACTCTCTATCTTTTCTGACGGGCCACAGCTATCTGGGACCCGGCAATGGCTTCTATACCACGATTTCCCAGCTTGAAAGTCAGGACTATCGTCAATAAATCTATAATAACCAGCTGCAGGATTCTGGAGGTCATTGCATCCGGTCGGTAGTTCATCTCGTTTGTACTGCTCAAGAGCTGTATGCTGGTAAGCTCCGACAGGGTGGAATGGGGATAACTGGTAATCGCCAGGGACTCTCCTCCCTGCTCCAGCACCATCCGGCAGCAGTCCAGGAGCACTTCGCTCTCGCCTGAATGGGACACGAAAATAAAAAGGTCTCCCCTTTTTGCCTGCGCACTGTGTATCGCCATAATGTGGGGATCATGGCATACGGCGGCACTCAATCCGAGGCGGATAAGTTTATGAAAAAGATCTCCGGCAATATATGCCGAGGAACCGACTCCGAAAATAAAGAGTCGCGATGCATTCAGCACCTTCCCGGCGAAGGACTCCAGGTCCCGGTCAGAAATAAGACTCCTGATATCTTCAACTGCAGCTACCGTCGATGAGACAACCTTCTCTTTAATGCTTCCCACCGAATCATCGCTTTCGATATCCGACCAGGCATATTTGGGGGTTTCTTCCTGCAATCCCTGGGCAAGCTGCACGCGGAAGACCTGATAGGAAGCGAACCCGATCTTTCGCAGAAAGCGCATGATAGTGGTCTCGCTTGTGCCGCAGGTCGTAGCAAGATCGGTAATTGACAGGTACATCGCCCGGTCGCTGTTCTTCAGAACGTAATCGGCGATTTTACGCTGTACCTCGCTGAGGCTATGGTAATTCCTGCGTATGGATGAGGGAATATCGATGGCCTTGCGTTTTTCATTTTCCATAGTAGTAAATTATTTTCCCCTATTCTCTGATCGGCGTTTATTTCCTACCTTCAGTCTATCACAGTTCAGTTTTCTGTCAATAAAAAAAGCGCCTCCCCGAAGGAAGGCGCTGGAAAACAGGCAGGGAAATCTTATTTACTGCCGATTTTGCGGGTTGTCACGTCGAATATGACAGCCAGGGCAAGAACAGCACCCCGGACAATGTACTGAGCGGCGATATCAATTCCCATCAGGTTCATTCCCGATGTCAGGGAGGTATAGACTATTGCTCCGATCAGGGAACTGACAACCGAGCCTACACCTCCGGCGGCGGAAACACCACCGATATAGGCGGCTGCGATGGCATCGAGCTCAAAGAGCGTACCGGCGGTAGTAGTCGCAGATTGCAGCCTGGCGGCGAAGAGCATACCAGAAAGCCCGGAAAGCATACCCATGGAACCGAACACAATGAAGGTGATTTTCTTGACATTGATACCGGAAAGTTCAGCCGCCTCCGGATTTCCGCCCACAGCATAGATGTGACGTCCGAGAACGGTTTTTTTGGTAACAAAACTGTATATGGCAACCACCAGGAGCACGATAACCAGCGTCCAGGACATCCCGTTATAGCCCGCAAGGATCCACGTTACGATTGCAATTATTACGGACATGAATACCATCTGCCCGATAAAGAGATGACGGGATACGGTCTCGAAGCCATAGAAAATTTTGGCTTTGCGTGCTCGTATCTTTGTTACAACGTTGAATCCGATAAGGAGAAGGCCGATAATAAGTGTCAGCTTATGCACTTCCGGAAGAAAAACATCCGAGGCAAAGATATCCGGAATAAAACCGTTACCCATGGCATTAAAGGTTGCGTTGGGGATTATAATGGTGCCTGTCTTCAGGGTGGCAAGAAGCAGTGCGCCGCGATAGATAAGCCAGCCGGCCAGGGAGGCAACAAATGCCGGAATACCGAGCTGTGCCACCGGATAGGCGGTAATAAGCCCTGCGACAATACCGAGAACCAGGATCATGGGAATGACAATCCATATGGGCAGATGCCAGAAAACCATACCTATGGCGGCTATGGCCCCCAGAAACCCCGATAAAAACCCCACCGAGAGGTCTATATGCCGGATAACGATTACCAGGGTCACACCAATCGCCAGAACGGCAAGATAGCCCGTCTGATTGAGAAGATTCGATATATTCCTGGAGGATAAAAATATTCCGTCCGTGGCTACACCGAATATCAGAAAAATGATAAACAGGGCTATGTACATTCCGTAATCACGGATATTTCTTTTTAATTCAGTTTTCAGTTCATTGAGAATCATGAACTCCTCCTTCCTAGTTGGTTGCCAGATGCATTATTTTTTCCTGGGTCGCCTCTTCTACAGGAAGCTCCCCGGTTATCCGTCCTTCAGAGACGACATATATTCTATCGCTCATACCAAGAACCTCAGGCAGTTCGGAGGAGATCATAATAATGCTCATCCCCTCGGCAACCAGTTTGTTCATAATGGTATAGATCTCGTATTTCGCGCCAACATCTATTCCCCTGGTCGGTTCATCCAGGATCAGAACATGGGGTTTTACAAATAACCACTTGGCCACCTGGACCTTCTGCTGATTACCTCCGGAGAGCTTCATAACCTGCTGTTCGAGACTTGGGGTCTTGATGTTCAAAGCTTCCCGGTATTCCCCGGCTATCTTGACCTCTGCGTTATCATCCACAATGCTGTTCTTTGCCAGAGCCTTCAGGTTGGCCAGAGTGACATTCTGCTTAACGTCCTGGATCAACACCAGACCGTTCTTCTTACGGTCCTCCGACACATAGGCGATACCCGCCTTTATCGCGTCTTCGGGATGGGAAAAACGAACATTCTTCTTGTTCAGACTCATCTCGCCTTCCAGACGGTAATGATCCGGATTCCCGAAGATACTGCGGGCGAGTTCCGTTCGTCCGGACCCCATGAGGCCTGCAAATCCGATTATCTCTCCCTTTTTGACATTGAAGCTTACGTCCTTTAAATCATAACGTCCGGTTCTTGCATTGTAGGCTGTCCAGTCTCGAACCTCCAGAACGAGATCGTCTTCGACCTTGTGTTCACGTCGTGGAAATACGTTGTTTATTTCCCGGCCAACCATATGTTTGATCAGAACACCCTCCGAAACCTCACCGGCCTTGGCATCCAGGGTGCAGATAGTCTGTCCATCCCGAAGAACAGTCACGGTGTCGGCAATACGGATTACCTCTTTCAGTTTGTGACTGATCATGATGCTCGTTACACCCTGATTCTTTAAATCCTTGATCAGGTTCAGAAGATTATCGCAGTCGTCCTCGTTCAGGGCCGCTGTCGGCTCGTCGAGGATCAGGAGCCGCACATCCCGGCTGAGGGCCTTTGCGATCTCCACAAGCTGCTGCCGCCCCACCCCCAGATCCTTGACTTTGGTGTCCGGATTTATCTTGAGCCCGACTTTTTTAAGAGCCACTTCCGCCTGCTTTATGGTTTCGTTCCAGTTAACCAGGCCCCCTGAAGCCAGTTCGTGCCCCAGAAAAATGTTTTCATAGACCGTCATCTCCGGAACAAGAGCAAGCTCCTGATAGATAATGGCTATTCCTGTTTTCTCGCTGTCACTGATGTGTCGGAAGGTTTGTTCCTTCCCATCAAAAATGATAGATCCCTCATACGAACCATGGGGATGCACACCGCTGAGAACCTTCATAAGGGTCGATTTTCCGGCCCCGTTCTCCCCTACTAAACAGTGAATTTCACCTTCTTCAACTGCGAAGCTTACCCTGTCCAGGGCCCTGACCCCGGGAAAGGTCTTGGTAATCTCGCGCATTTCAAGGATCTTTTTTCCACCCATCTGATCCTCCTCTTTCTCAGAATATTATACCGTATCCCCATGAAAAGTGGCTGAATATTAAGAAGACAGGCGATGGTTTATGGCCATCGCCTGTACTTTCAACTTTAATTAATCAGCTCCAACCTATCACAGGCCGGTAAAATCGGAGGCCTTGTAGTAACCGCTGTCGATCAATACTTCTTTAAGGTTGTCTTGTGTAACTGTAATAACCTCGGATTGAATGGCAAGTACATCGGTGGCACCATTGTCATACACACCGTAGGCCAGAGGTTTCTTTCCTTCGAGAATGGCCACTGCGGCGCTGATAGCGTCTTTTACCAGGGTACGGACATCCTTGAAAACAGTCATGGACTGCTTGCCGTCGATTATGTACTGAATTGATGCCTTCTCTGCGTCCTGACCGGAAATGTAGTACTTTGTAACATCCGGATCAGCGGCAAATGCATCGGCGATTGCACGGGCGGTTCCGTCATTGGGAGCTGCTATAAATACCTCGCCCTTGGCATCGGGACCAACGGAAGTCAGGTTTGCCTCTGCGAGGTTTTTCGCAACGTTGAAATCCCAGTTGGTGGTAACCTGACCGATAATTTTGCCCATCTCTTCGCGGGTAAGGTTCTGTTTGCCGCTCAGGGCTACAGCCTCGGAAGAATTGCGGATAACAAAGGTACCGTCGGCAATCCTGGGCTGAAGAATATTCCAGGCTCCTTCGAAGAAGAGGAAGGCGTTGTTGTCCGTGGCAGCACCGGCATAGAGATACAGGTTGTTATTCTTGCCCTTGGCATTGTCCACCAGATACTGACCAAACTGTTCACCAACGGTAATACTGTCGAAGGTTACGTAGTAATCAACATTTGCAGTTCCGGTAATCAGGCGGTCGTAGGAGATAACACTCGCACCGGAGCGTTTCGCTTCGTCAGCGGCAGCGGCAGCGGCGGCACCGTCATGGGGACATATAATAAGGACCTTGATTCCCTTGGAAAGCAGGGCTTCCACATTCGCCCGTTCCCTGGCGGGGTCTCCCTGGCTGAAGAGGATCTCTACAGAATAGCCGGCCTTATCGAGGGCTTCCCTGAACCGGGCCTCATCCTGCAGCCATCGGGGTTCATCCTTGGTTGGCAGAACAATACCTACAGCCAGATCTGAATCACCCTTGGACTCCTTTTCACCTCCAGCAAAGAGAGTACCTCCCATTCCAAAAAGAACTGAGAGAATCAGCAAAAACAATACAATACGCTTCATGAAAACCTCCTTAGCGTTTACGTATACATAAGCAAACAGCGTGCCAGAACAGCAGAGGTTTTCAGAAGACGTTCTAATTCATTATAATATATGCAATTGCGAGTTCTGATCGGTAGTATCGGAAGTTCAGTGCCGCATTCCCCCCGGTGCTTATGAACCACCATGCGGTGGAAATGCACCAGGTTCGATACCGTATTTTTTCAGCCGGTAGCGCATGGTATTCCTGGAGACACCCAGACGCCGGGCAGCGGCACTTATATTGCCGTCACAGGCATCCAGGGCGGACAGGAGCACCTTTTTTTCCATTTCATGAAGGGTTCGTTCCTTTCCGGTGAGAAACTCCACCTCCCCGGCAGAATCGAATACAGGATAGGGCTCCCGGGTAATGTCTGCAGGCAGATCCTTGGCTTCGATCACGGAGCCGGAAGAAAGTACGACGCAGCGTTCAATTACATTCTTCAGCTCCCGGACATTTCCCGGCCAATGATAGGATTCCAGGGCCCGGAGGGCAGCATCCGTCAGATACCGCTCATCCAGTCCAAAATCCACAACAAAGGTATCGAGAAAATACTCAGCCAGGGGAGCAATATCTTCCCGGCGTTTTCGCAGGGGCGGCAGTTCCAGGTGAAAGGTATTAATGCGATAGAAAAGGTCCCGCCGGAATTTCCCCTCTTCAACCAGCTGCTCGAGGTTCCGGTTGGTGGCACATACAATACGGGTACGAATTTTTACCGGACGGTTCGATCCCAGGGGTTCGATGGTTTTGTTCTCCAGCATACGCAGAAGCTTGGGCTGGATGGAGAGGGGAAGATCACCAATCTCATCGAGAAAAAGGGTACCCCCCTCGGCCATACGAACCTTTCCTTCGAAATCGTCATCCGCTCCGGTAAAGGCCCCTTTCTTGTAGCCAAAAAGTTCCGACTCCAGAAGGCTCTCTGGAACCGCGGGGCAGTTTATACTGATAAACGGCAGATCCTCATCCCCCTGGTACACCGAATGAAGAGCACGGGCTACTACCTCCTTACCGCTGCCGCTCTCCCCGGTGAGCAGTACCGGCGAGGAGATACGCCCGATTTTTCGCAGAGTTTCGGCAATATCCCGCATAAGGGGAGAACGAAAGATAACCGTAAGCTCTTTCTGGTCGTCTCTGAGGGCAGTATTCTCCCTTTTAAGCTTGTCCAGCTGCCAGAGCCGGTTGACTGTGTGCAGAATGAGTTCCTTGTTGAAGGGCTTGGTAATAAAATCAACCGCTCCCATCTTCATGGCTTCCACCGCCCGTTCAATGGTTCCGTAGGCGGAGACCAGAACGAAGGGGAGCCAGGGTTTACGAAGCTTGATCTCCTCCAGAAGAGCGATGCCGTCCATTCCGGGCATTTTCAGATCCGAAACCACAAGATCAATCTCCTGATGCCTGTCAATCAGGTCAAGAGCCTGGATGCCATCCGCCGCTGTCAGAGTTGAATATCCGTGGGATTCAAACAGAATCTTCAGCACGGTCTGCATGTTCAATTCGTCGTCAACAATAAGAATGGTTTTCATGTCAAATCCTGGAGTACAACGGTAAAGGTGCTTCCCGTTCCGGGAGTCGAATCTACATAAATAGAACCGTTATGTTCCTGTACAATTCTATGGACAATGGACAGGCCGAGGCCCGTCCCCTTGTTTTTCATGGTGAAAAAGGGATTGAAGATATTCCGGAGCGTTTCCTGATCCATTCCACAGCCCTGATCACTGATGCTGATTTTCAGAGTCTCATCGCTGGAACCCACCTTAATAAGGACAACTCCTTCTTCGCTGGCCTCAAGGGCATTCTGAACAAGATTTCTGACCACCTGCTCCATAAGATCCTTGTCCAGATTGCGCAAGGGAATCCCGGAATCGATATCCACCTTAACGGCAACCCCTGGGTATTTATCCAGGGGCAACAGGGACAAAGCGGATCTTACAATATCTTCGATACTGCATTTGGCCCGGTTAATCTGCAGAGGCCGGGCAAAATCAAGAAAATTCTGGATTATATAGTTGAGACTGTCAATCTCGCTTACCAGCAATCTGGTTAGCTCCTTGTACTGTTCTGCATGTTTAAGCTGTTCCTTCCCAAAATTGTCCCGCAGGATCTCCGCGGAAACCTTCATGATGGCCAGGGGGTTCCGTATCTGATGAGCCACCCCGGCCACCATTTCTCCAATGGCGGCCAGACGCTGGGATACCAGCAGCTGCTCCTCCAACTTCTTTATCTGGGTAATATCCGAAATCACCGCAATAACCCCGAGCTCCTCTCCTGCTCCATCCGAGAAGGGCGAAGTCGAGACATTCAGAATTTCTTCACGGCCATCATAAATAAGCCGGCACTCCTTGAGGGTCACATACTCTCCCTGATGTATTCCCTGCCGAATGAGATCCTTTACCTCCTGGGGAAGTACCGCCATCTCCAGGTCAAGGGGAAGGCCGCTCTCGCCGTCCATATGAACCATGCTGCTGGCGGCGGCGTTACAGGCGTTGATCAGTCCGTCATGGCCGACGGTTATAATCCCCGACCGTACATTGTTGAGAATCAGTTCATTATAATTGGCTAGCGCCGTCAATTCCCGGTCCCGGTTCTGCAAATTTATACGCATCCTGTTAACAGACTCAACCAGATCGCCGAACTCATCCCCCGAGGTCTGCTGAATAGGATACGAAAAATCACCATTGCCGATCCGGGCTACCCCCTCCTGCAACGCTGTATAGGGCTGCAGAAAGGATTGCCGGTAAAAAAGAATACTCAGCATCAGCGCTATTGCCAGAACCAGCACGGTAAGGAAAATGGCGAGCCTGTTATAGTCCCTGATGTTCTTGCGGGACTCACCCATGTCAAGCAGACAGAGAAGACGACCGTGGGGAGTACCCAGACTCTCGATGGTTGAAACCCCAAGAAGATAATCACCCACACTAATCACATCCCGGGTGGTCATCGTATTGGCACGCCTGAGCATCCGGGACCACTCGCCATTACTCAACGTAAAGGCGTGGACGGCCCGGGCCGGGAACTGTACATAGGCGATGGAATTACTGTTGCGCTGCAGCCGGTCCATAAACTGATAATCCAGGGCAATCCTGGCTCCGATCATACCGATGACCTGTTCCTCCCGGACAATCTGAGCCACACTCCACAAGTACATTCCGGTGCCGTCATCATGCAGAAAACTCTGCAGCCCCTGTTTATATGCCCTGGCAACAATACCGATCAGGGCATCGTCGGGGGGCTTTTCGGTGGACTCGTCTACGGCCAGAAGGTTTCCCGCATCGACGAAAACGAAAATACCGTTAAGATCCAGGGCCCGATTGAAAAGGGAGAGCTCCCGCCGAAGGAGATTCCTGAGACGGAATTCCGCATACTCAATGACATTTTTCTGACCCGAAAGCAGGCTCACCTTGTTATTCAGATCATCCTGTACCTGCATCATGAAGGAATCGATATTCTCAATGGCTATAGACATCTGTCCACGAAAACTGTCGATGGTACTCCGGGATATAAGCATGTACATGCCTATCTGGGTGAGGATCCCCTGAAAAAGAACGATGGCAATAAAAGAGAGGGCCACCTTGGTGGAAATCTTTACCTTTCCCCGTTTTATAAAGGGAATCATAGACCGAGTTCCTCGATCTCGCTTTGGATAAACCTGAATGCATCCCTGACGGAGACATCTTCCTCAAGGGCAGAGTATACCCATTTTCTGATGATAGTCGAAATCTCCTGATATCGCGGGTGGACAGGCCGAACCTTTGCGCCCCGTACCTGGACCCGCTTTGCATCGAAATAGGGATCCCGCATTCGTGTCTCCGGCTCGGACCAGACCTGACGCCAGACGGGAAACTCATGCAGATAACGCCGCTGGAACTCGGGAGACGAAAGGTAAGAGATAAACCTCCAGGCCTCATCCTTCCGGGTGGACGACTTCATCACCGCAAGACCCTGAAAACCGGATACCGTTGCGCTGGCTCCCAGGGAATCAGAATACGGCAGGGTACTGACGGTAAAATCAAAAACCGGCGCTCCGCTTCCGCTTCCGGCGGCTTCCTCCAGCCTGCCGATAAGGAAGGTCCAGTTTGAAGTGAAAAGGGCGTCCCCCCAGGTGAAGACCTCCGCAGAGAACATCTCCCCCGCGTTGAGACTGTAGGGATTCAGAAGTCCCTCGTGCTTCAGATCGAGAAGGTATTCCAGGGCCATTCTGTTCTCGGGCCTGTCCAGAATCAGCTTGTCCCGGGAGGGATCCCAGGTATTGCCAAAGGCCCCTGAGAGCCAGACAAGTTCGCAAACCAGGACCTCCTCGGACCTCAGGGAATCAAATATGGGGTATTCGATAACTCCCTTCTCCCTGGCGACAGCAGCCATGTGACGCATCTCCTCCAGGGTGTCGGGGGGACGGTCAAAGCCCGCTCGGCGAAGGAGATCCATATTGGTATAGAGCATCTGGAAGTTGGCAAGAAACGGCACACCCCACAGTTCACCTTTGTACATATTGGCACTGTAGATTGGAGCAATCACACCGGCTTCCACACTCCTCCGCAGATCATCAGGTACAGGGTCAAGGATACCTCGGTCAACAAAATCAGCAGTCCAGATATTATCCAGAAGCACGACGTCAAAGGCGTCCCCCTCTCCCGTTCTTCCGGTTACCAGATCGTAGATATCCTCATATTCCTCAAATCGCAGGGTGACTTCAATTCCCGTTTCTTCGGTGAACTCCCTTCCCCGCTGTTCGACGTCCCGGGGATCATAACCGGCCTGGGCCATATAGATTACCCTCAGCGGATCGGCACTCAGCATGACAGAAAAAAGGAGCAAAGCGACGGGCACAGAAAGTCTCATAGATATCAAACTACACCAGCCCTCTGGAGATGACAAGTCTTAATATTTTTGATCCGGTAGATATCGTTTTCTGCAGAATCCTGTTTACCCGCCGAACAGGCTTCGATACAATGTCCCTGCCATGAATGAAGGAATCGTATTTGAACCCCATTTCATCGACCTGATGAAGAGTTCAACCAGAATACTGGTTGTAACGGGAGCAGGAATCAGCACCAGTGCCGGGATTATAGATTTTCGAAGCCCCGGAGGCCTCTACGAGGTGGCAGTCCATCGATACGAGCTTCCCTATCCTGAAGCAATTTTCGATATAAACTATTTTAAAAGAAATCCGGAACCCTTTTTCAAGCTCTCCGCCGAGCTTCTGCTGGCTGACATTGAGCCCTCTCTCTGTCACCGTTTTCTTGCGGCCCTGGAGACAAACGGACAGATACTCCATATCATTACTCAGAATATCGATATGCTCCATGAAAAAGCCGGTTCCCGGAATGTCGTCGAAGGTCACGGTTCCTACCGCAGCGGGCGCTGCATTTCATGCGAAGAGATTTATCAGTTCGACGATTTCTCCGCCGATCTGTTACGGGGAGAAGTCCCCCACTGTTCCATCTGCGGCGGGGTGATCAAACCTGATGTAGTATTCTTTGGAGAACTCCTGCCTGATAGTTTCATGAAGATATATCACAACAGGCCCCGGGCTGACCTTCTTCTTGTACTCGGAACATCCCTTACCGTACATCCCATTGCCGGCTTCGCCCTTGATTACGCCCCCCGCATTCCATCGGTCCTGGTAACCCGGGACCCCACTTCCTATGACAGGGATTTTGATTATGTCTTTTATTGTGCTCTGGATGATTTTGCCCGTGAATTGTGGGAGGTTCTGGATGTATAGGAAAAGAATTCTGAACTCATAGTGGATTTACTTCGGCAATGGAAAAAACCACACTGTCCCTAACCTGTTATTCTTTTAACATACGATCTTCCTTCGATTCCATCACGTCAGATAATTTTCCGTTTTTGCGGTTCCGTCTCCTGGGTCGTCTTAACATTCTGTAAGCCATTACCGTTGTCCTTGGCACAGTACGGTAGGTGGCCTTGGTTCCTCGAACCAGGAAGTCCGGAACCAGACGCAAACGAAAGAGTCCGAAGGGGATGTAGAGCCCCATTACAAAGGCTATAAAGAGATAGAGACCTCCGGGACCGAATTGAGCCATGAACTGGGACGCAATAAGCGGCCCGAGCATCGAACCCACTCCGTAGAAAACATAGAGGGCGCTGGCAGCTTCGATCATCTCGTTGTACTGCAGCTGGTCGTTAACCGTGGCGATGGCCAGCGGATAAAGGGGCATCATGAATCCCCCCAACAGGAATCCCAGAATTATGAGGTAAAAACCCATTCCGCCGGTGAAGATCAGTCCCAAAGCGGCGACAGTCCCCACGGTGCAGCTGATCAGCAATGCGAAGCGCCGGTCTTTGTGGTCCGAGACCCAGCCCAGGGGGAGCTGCAGTGCGATCGTTCCGGCAGCCACGATAAGGAGGAAGAGGCCTATCGCTCCGTCACTCAAGCCCCAGCTCTGAACGGCCCGGGGAGTGAGGGTTATATGGGCTCCAATGACCAGACCACTTATGATGACGCCGGTTGAACCCATGGGCGATTTACTGAATATACCGCCTAAACGGATGCCGATACTCGAGACTTGGGGATTGCCTTTCACCTGGGCCAGGCCGACCGGAAGAACACAAAGGGATATCAGGATCGAGGTGATTCCAAAGAGGCTGAACTCCCGGGGAGTGAAGACCGCCAGAAGAGGCTGGGCCACACCGTTGGCGGCCAGGAAGATGATCCCGTAGAGGGACAGGATACGGCCGCGGCTTTTAGTAGGGGCCGAGGAGTTCAACCAGCTCTCTACCACCACGAGCACAATGGATATACATACTCCGTGGACAACCCGGAATACAACCCACCAGCCCGGTGAGATAATCAGCACGTGGGCCAGAGAGGTAGCTGAGGCCATGGAAGAGAAGGCGGCAAAGGTGCGTACGTAGCCGACGTTTCTGATCATCAGCAGTGCGAGGAAGGATCCCGCCAGAATCCCGGCAAAATAGCCGGAACTGATTATTCCTATGGTCTGTTCGCTGAAACCCTCCAGGCCGGCCCGCAGGGAGACGGCCGTGGTCTGCAGAGCCGAACCAGAAGCTAAAAGAAAGACGCTGGCAAGGATAGCGCTAATCGTCGTGATGGATTTGCCGTTTTCAGTCTGCTCCATAATCTCGTGCTACCATACCCGGTCATGAAGATTCAAGCGTCGGGGGAATTATTCCTCCCGAATAGTCCCCTGCAGATCGGAGAGCTGAAGATTCAGGGCGGTAACGGACATGAAGAGCTCGCTTAACGAGAATACGAGGCTGATGATCATGGAAATAAGGCTCAAGGCGAAGACGATATCCCCGATGATTTCCAGGCCGAAGAAGAGCAGGAACATAGTTACCACACAGAGAAGTAAAGAAAGCACACCGAATATCTGCATTACCTTTATCAAAGATATCCTCCGCTGCAGGTTCCGGATTTGACCGATTACAATCCTCGCGCGGTCGGTCGAGTACTCCTGGTGCAGAGTTCGGATCAGGCTTGCCAAGGCCAGGAAGCGATTGGTATAGGCCAGTAACAGCAGCGAGAGTGCGGGAAAAAGAAGGGCCGGAGTCGTTAAATCCATACGATCATGGTACGGGAAACTCCGCTTTGAGGCAATGGTCATGAAACCTCGTAACCGTCAATTAAACCCCACCCCTGACAAGAAATCAGAGGGAAATATTCCAAG